>WBUH01000022.1 GCA_008933805.1 Bacteroidota bacterium | reverse complement strand
GTTTTTAAATACTGTTCCATAAGGTTTGCTCCACCCTTTGCGGGGTCGGTATTGCCGACCCCATTTGGGTGCTATTTATAATTGCTATCGGGTGCGGGTTTAATCCCCCATCAGTGTCATTAATCCTTCACTGATAAGGTAACTTAGCAGGTCAGCCCCGCCAAGCAGGTGCGTTGCAGTTAAATAACAGGCAACCGCAATTAGCACTATGTGTGTTGTTTGCCGGGATGATTGCTTTTTGTTGGTTTCCATTGCTATTAATTTATTAGTGCTACAAAGTGTCGGTGTACTCGTTCGGGCTGCCTACCCTGCCTTCTTCGCGAAGTCGTTTTCTGATTTTACCTTCTTCAAGAAGTTCAGCGATAGCTTTATCAAACTCTGAAGGCTCAACTTCAATTTTTTGCGCGCTAAGGGCTTCTTTTATCTCTGCCTTGGTTTGCCACTTTTTTTGACTGTCGGTCAGGTGAAGTGTCCCGGTGGGGTTAAGGTGTTGTAAGATTGCTTCTTTCATTGTTATTCTGATTTTGGTTGTTGGTTTTGCGGGGTAATTAAAGCGGCGTTATGGTTTTCCCATTCGGCAATACGCGTGCTTAATTCAAAGTGTATTGCCTTAGCCGCCTCAATAGAATGTATTTGAAGTTCAAACAGCCTGGTTTGTGCATTAAATGAACACGAGGGGGGTAGTAAGTTTAACCTTATGCCTATTGTGCCTTTACCGCTTTCAAAGTCTGAAGGAAAAAAGTATGATTTCTCTGTCATTTCTTTACGGTTTTAAGTTTTTCGTATTCGGTCAGGTAATGAATGATTGATTTGGCTTTGTTGCACTCTCGCTCCATCGCTTCGCGCTCTTCGCCTTCAAGGTGATACACGCCGACCGGTTGTCCCAAATCAGACACTTGCGGTATTCCGTGTTCTAAGTAGTGCTTTAAGAGGTCTGCCGCGTTGTGCGTTTCGTTGATAAGTACATCTAATGCTATCGGGGTAGTTAATTCTGCCATTCGCTTAAAGTTTTTTGTATATGGAAAGGGCTTTTGCAACTCGATAAATGAAGCCCGAAAGAATTAATAGTGAAGCCATAAGCCAAAATATTTCCCCCATTGCAGCGAAATAAAGAACAACCAAACCGCTGGCCAGCATTTGACAATAGCCTAAAATAGCTAACAGGTAAAGTTTTACAGTTGGATTCTTTGCCGCTTGGCCTGCCTTATAGACTCTTTTGGCTTCTTTGTACTCTTCAGTGATTAACCCATCTGGTATTTTTTCATACGAGATAGCCTGCATCGTTTTGCAGTTAGGGTCGTTAAAATCCGCTATTCTAACCTCCACTATCATTTGCGTATCGTAACAAATAACGGTGCCGTAATTCTCACCTGTTCTCATCATGTGTGAGGGCACTACTTCGTGTTGCGTATTACAGCACGGGCAATCAAGTGTATATTTTTTGTACGCCGGTATCATGCTACTAAGTCTTTAGCTGGTTCAAAAACTAAGTCCGCAATTCCGGTGTATTCCCTAATTGCCTTCTTTTCGAGTTCCGAAAACTCCACTTCGCCGCGCTTGCGCGCCATGAAACGCTGATAGTTGTTGTCAGTTTCCTCCCACAAAATCAATTCAAAGATTTCTTTTCGGGTTTTTGCGACTTTGTTGCGGGGCAAACTGTCCCACCAATCGCTAAAGGTTACTTTTTCCATAATTGCTAATTGTTGCTTTTCGTTTTGATATGTTGTTTTAAATAACATATCTTTGTTTTGAAATCAAAAACATAATTTCAAAACAAAAATCAAATTTGATATAAAAAACGAATTTCAACAACATTTTTTTTATACTATTATGCAATCATCTGATTATAAAATGATTAATTTGATTTTAGAGCAACTCAAATTAAACCAAACGGATTTGGCAAGGTTTTTAGGGCTTTCGCCAACTTATTTTACTGGAATCAAGAATGGCGCGACTTTGAGCAACAAAACAAAGGCTCTTATTGTCGAAAAGCTGAATGTTAGCCCGACTTGGTTAGAAACCGGTGAGGGTGAAATTTTTATTGGCGGGATAATGCCCAACGTTCAGCAACAAACTGCAACAAACAGCAACTTGGCTGCTGTTAAATCATTATCTGATGATGCGGGTTATTGGAAAAGGAGAGCGATGGAGCTTGAAAAGCAAGTTGCCGACCTCACGCAAGCTGTTTTAAACCTGTCGCAAGCCATACCGGGCGGTTTACGAAAGTTGACGGCTAATTGCTTTCCTTACGCTGTACTTAACCCAAATTGGGCACAAAAACGGGTACAGTTGCAATTAGCCGCCCGCTAACATAGCGGTTGAGTAAGACACTTGACAAGTGGTTCGAATCCCTTCGGTCCGCAAAAAATAAAAGCCGCAGTTCGCGGCTTTTTTGTTTTATACGCATTCTGCATCTACGCTCGCATTTCTGCAATTACTCATTCAAAAGCCTTGTTTAATCATTGGTGATTGCTCCGGTACCGAATGATTGTTTACTTGTGTCTACACATCTTTAAAATCTATCATTTATGAAAAAAAACCTTTTACTTTTTCTGCTAACGGTTGCCATGCAATGGACTGTGGTATGGGCACAGCCTGAGCAGCAACCTGTAACCCTATCGCCGGGGAAAACCTTTGAGAAGGTTTTTGACCGGTTTGGCAACAGCTATGAGTTGAACGATATCCGTATCAGAACTCAAGTGGTAGCACCTAACCAAAACGGCAACGAAACCAGACTTGAAAGCACAATTACCCCTGCTACCCTACTGTGTACGGCAGGGTATTTTGATTTGTATTTTGAGTTGGGCAGCGGTTTTGAGCAAAGCTCTTCTACTGATATTGCCCGCCGCAATGTGCTGTGCCAGTTGTTTACCGACTTATCAAATTTTATTACTCCTGTAAACCCAAGTACCAAGGTAAATATTTGGGTGAGGGACATTAACAACATTATACCCGGGGCATACTCCACTGGGGTGCTTGGGGTAGCCAGCTCATTTTATGTTCCGCCTTCTATTAGCCCGTCATCATCGGGTATTATTGATGGCGAAATATGGAAAACTATTAACACAGGGTACGATAGCTACACCAATGTAACCTCGCCTCTAATTTCACAAAGCTCGCAGCCTACCTCGACTGGCTCGGGGGTGTTTTATCATGGTTTACTGGGCTTTAACTTTAATAATTGGTCTATCAACTGGCATACCGACCTTAACAACCCTACCTCATCAGGTTTGTACGACCTTTATACCGTAGCATTGCACGAGGCCACGCACGCATTGGGTTTTGCCTCGCTGATTGATTACAACGGTGATTCTAAATTCGGTACTGCGTTTAACTATTACTCTCGCTATGATTTGTATTTGCAAGACCAATCAGCCAATCCCCTTGTTACCACCACTTCGGGTTGCAGCTTGTATGATTATAGCTTTAATCCCTCACTTACTGCAAGCACACTTCTTTCACCCAATCCTGCTACTTGCGGCAGCTCAATACCTTACAGCGGCAGTCTAGACAACACTACCTGCAGCACTGCGGTAGTTTTTGCGGGAGCTGTGAACCAAGCGGTATACACCCCCGATTGTTTTGAACCGCCATCAAGCCTAAGTCACTTAGAAGACCAATGCTGCTCTCCATCACCTCACCCTAATAATGAATACTACTGTATGTCGAACGCAACAGGCTCAGGGGTTACATTTATGAAACGCTACCTGAAGCCCGAAGAAAGGGGTGTTTTATGTGATATCGGCTACAAAGTAGGCACTTACTACGGTAATACTATGTACACTGCCAATAATTACAGCTATGGCGGTAGTGCTTGCGCAGGGCTAGATGTTGCCGGTGTAAATGACGGTATTACAACCGGTGGTACGTTTACCTTTTTTGTAGCTACCAGTGGTACAGTAAACATAAACGGTATTGATTTATTGGGAAATGATTACAATGCTGATGAATTTGAATGCCTTGAGGTAATGAACGGCTTGGGCACTGTGAGTCTTACCAACGGTAACAGCTCAGCAACTGTAACGTTTACCGCAGGCGGCTCAACAGGGATTGCGTTATTGCGTTACATCCCTGTAAATACCACTACCGGCAACAGGGGCAATATTACCTACGCATATGTTTATATACACAATGGTATCTGTATGGCAACCTCATGCAATATGGTAATGAACGGCGGCTTTGAAAGCGGCGTCAATTGTGGGCAACAATATTCGTGCTGTCCGAACGATTTTATAACACTTGATTGTTGGGACGGAATCGATTGGTCTCCTGATTATTTTGCAAGGGGGTGTGTACCACCATCAAATTTTCATATTACCGTTCCAACTGGAAGTATGTTTGGACCTATTCCAGCTGATACTTGGGACAATGGAACTCTAGGAAACCATAAATTTGTTGGAATGTGGGCAGGTGCTGGCTTTTCAGGATATGCGTTTGAGTCGCATCAAACTTTGCTTTCCACTCCTATTGTACCCAATACAACCTACACATTGAGTTTTTGGGCAAGAGCAGTGTCAAGCAACACAATAGTAACATGGGACGGAAATGCTACATTGATGTTCAGAGGCGATGTAGGGCCCGTTGTTGGAGTAGGTTTCTTGCCTTCATTCAACTACGGCGATTACCTTACAGAGGCACTTGTAATTGACGACGACCAATGGCATTTCTTTTCATTACAATTTACGTATACTGGCACCCAAACTCTACAGAGTCTTTTAGTTGCAAACGCTTCCCTTCACCCTTCAATTGATACGTATGTGTTTTTAGATGATGTAGTATTAACCCCAACAACTACAGCAGCCGTATTTCAACCACCATCGGGAGATTTGTGTAGCAAAATATCAAAAATTGATAACCTTGCTGATTATGTATTCCCCACGCCTCCTCCGGGTGCTACCTTCTCAGGTCCCGGTGTCAGCTTCAGCGGCGGTGTATATTCATTTACTGCTCCAAGCGATGGCTTATTTACCCTCCTTTACACGTATACCAACAGTTTAGGTTGTGTAATTACCATTCCGGCTCAAATTTATGCCTCTACCAACCCTCCCCCTGTAATTTCAATGTACTCTACCATTGCTTTGGGCGAGTTATTTACCTACGATTCTCGCATAGGCAACGGTATCGAAGGATACTACGGCGGTTCGGGGCATATTATGGCAGGTGTTAAATACAACACCCCGTCCAGCGGCATCACAGTTCCGTCTCCATTGGTTATTAAAGAACAATATAACGGTATGGGAGGCAGTCCTACTTCATTTAACCGGGCTTATCAATACATCGACCCTATAAGCGGCAATCCGTTAGAAATAAACGACAGCAGGATTGTAGAGATAAAAGACGGTTCAGGCTATGTGTGCGTATCATCATTTAAAGTTAGACGTACTACTGTGCCTTGGCTAAACAGCTTTGTATGTGGTGTTTTGTATATGGAGCTTGATAAATACGGTAACGTAGTATTTACCCAAAAATACACCATTGCACCTTTAGTGGGCGGCGTACCGTTGGGCGTAACTGATTTAACCGTTACGGCAGTAAAGCAATTAACAGCTACAAAACCGGCAATTGATGAGTTTGTAATAACAGGGCAAGTGAAAGAGGGCGAAGAAACCCAAATATTTGTATTGCCTGTAGACCGCATGGGTAATATGAAATGGGGAGGCGGTATGCTGTACGATATGCCCGGTACACCACCAAGTACCCAAGAAATGCCTACTGATATTATTGAAAATCCGTTTGGCATGGTAGGACCATTAACTAGGCTGCACATAGTGGGTCATGTTGAAATATTGGGAAGCGGAAGCAGCCGCGATGCTTTTGTGCTTACGGTTGACGAAGCTGCCGGAGGAACAATGAATTTTCAGGTGTATGATTTTAGCGGCAAGTTTGATGCCTTTACCAACATTATCCCGCTTGATTACCGTAACAAACCCGGGTTTGCAGTTAGCGGCTACTCGCATACTAACGCATTTAACATTGGTGAAATGCTGGCCATGAAGTTTGACGTGAACATGGTGCCCGAATGGAGCTATACCTACGACGATGCTGATGTGCCCGGTAATGTGCAAGAAGCCTATGGTATTACTGACATTATGGATTGCAAAACGGGCGATTACCGTTTGGCGATAGCCGGAAGCCGCAACGGCTTTGGTGTAAGGGATGCTGTTCAGTTATCTCTTGATAATGACGGTACACCTTTAAACGGTTTTAACATTTCTGACTTGGGTGGTGATGAATACGCTGTGAGCGTTGATAACATTCCTACAGGCCGTGTTACCTTGTTTAACCACCACGCAGATATTTTTCCTGTTGAGAATCATTACCTGTTATTCGGTTGCTTCTCCGCACATCACGAGGTGGTACAAAACCCTGCTCCTTATACCGTTTCTCATCCTGCTATAAACTTTACACCTCCGTTTGTGCAAGAGACCTCTTGGTTAACCAGTGTAAAAGACTTTACCCAAACCTTGCTTTGCTTGGCACTACCGGCAATTGGTAACAATAACAACAAGGGCAACGAAATAGAAGCCTTTAATTACCCTGCGTTTAAAGCAATGCCTGATATTGGCGGCAGCACAACAAAAACAGGCATTAGCGTATCGCCTAACCCTGTTAGCAAAACGCTGACTATACAAGTGGATAATATAGCCAATGCCACTGTTTTAATACGAAGTGTACAAGGCGTTTTGGTGGGCCGTGCTCAACCCATGGGCAACAACCAATTTACCTTTGATACTACCCCGCTTGCTTCGGGAATGTACTTTGTAGAAGTGGTGAATGAAAACACCCGAAAAACGGTGAAGTTTATCAAACAATAACCTTACGTGCTTACTAACAAAAAAGCCCGCTGATTAATTTCAGCGGGCTTTTTTTATGGTTATCTGTAAGATTTAATTTACTGCAAAACGAAGCAGTTTTTCATCCTTACCGGCTTTTACTTTCAGCAGGTACATACCTTTTGATAATTGCGATACATCCACAGGCAATACCTGGTTATTTCCAGCCATAACAGGGTTTAACTGCATAAACTCCCTGCCAGCAATATCCATTATGGTTAAACTGATTTCAGTAGCCTGTAAAAGATTCAAATCAATCGTTAACATACCATTTGTAGGGTTGGGATAAACAGACACCTTACCACCGTTGGCAAACTCTTCAACACCCACAAAAATAGTAAGCGGTGCCGCTGATGACATTGTGCTGCAACCGTTCAACTCAACCAAGCAACGGTATTGGTAACCGGTAAGCGTTGGTGTGGTGTTGGTAATGGTTAATGTGTTGGTTTGTACACCTGAATAAGGGGCTGTATTACTTAGTGCAGCAAATGAAGTTGTGCCTGCGTCACCCTCCCATTGGTAGCTTACGCCTGTTTCGGGCGATACAACGCTAAATACGGCATCCTTACCACTGTGTACACCCACTGCTAAAGGTTGTGTAGTAACAGTAGGTAATGGCTTCATAAGAATGCTTACGGGTGTAGAGGTTTCTTTACAATTATCGGTATTGGTTACAAGCACACGGTAGTTTCCGGTGTTTTTCACCACCAATTGGTTAGCTTGGGCACTTGTTAAAGCCACACTATCCTTATACCACAAGTAAGTTAGCCCCGTACCTGTATTAGCGGTAAGGGTAGCACTATCTCCGTTGCAAAAATCAGTTTTATTAGCGATGGCTGTAGCGGCAGGCTTAGTATTAATAACTATTGAAACCGAATCATCGGTAGACGTACAACTGCCTATTATCACAAAGGCTTTGTAAACACCTGCTTTTGCAGTTGTAATGCCTGAAAGTATAGGGTTTGTTGTTGATGATGTAAACCCGTCAGGGCCTTGCCATGCAAACACTGCACCGGCCACTGAATTACCGATTAGATACAGCGAATCGCCTTCACACAGCACATTACCTGCTGCTGAACTAACTGAAGGAGGGGTTGGCGGCGGGTAAATGTACAACTGCGCCGTATCATACCCCGATTTGCAAAAGGCATCCTCAACGTAAACTGTATAATTACCGCGGTAGTTAGTATCAAGGTTTGTGAGCTTAAACGATTTAGAATTTCTGCTAAATCCGTTTTCACCTGTCCACACATAAGAAATACCGGGCGAAGAAGAGTTTGCATCAAAGTCAACACTATCACCCACACATTTAGAGCTTACAGCGTCAGCAACCGGGGTTTCAGGTGTTTTATACACCTTAACTATAGTGTTTGATGCTGATGATACACAACCGCCAATTCCTGCGCTCACCATATACATACCGTTTATCAGGGTATCGGCATTGCTAAAAATAGTATCGGGTTTTGTAGCCAAATACCCGTTAGGGCCGGCCCAAAAATAGGTTTGTCCGGGTACGGTATCAATCCACATTCGTAGGGGATTTCCGCTACAAACAGGACCATCGTTATATACTTTGGGTGCATCGGGCACTGCATACAATTTTTTAGTAGTGCTGTGCGAGCAGCCTTTAGTCCAGCCGTAAATGGTGTCTTTCAAAGTCACATCATACGCAATACGATTGAAGTAGGAATGGTTACCGTTTACGCTATAAAACAATCCTGTGGTATCACCATAGTTCCACATAGAACAAAACTGCGGAATATTAAAGTACGCATAGCGGTTGTAAAACGGGCTTGCAAGCGCACCCGATGATGTATTTATAAAATCAATAGGGTTGCTGCCCCTGTTACACTCAGATATTGTGAAATCAGCCTTTAAGTTATAGCTCACATGGGGCTGCAAAATAAAATCAGCATCAAAAGCTATACCGCCCACGTTTATATTGTATGAACGCAGGTAATTAGCACCAATACGCACTGAACTTAACCATTCTTTACGTCCGTTCGGGGTTGTTGCCGCATAATCATTGGCCAACACCGAAACGTTGGTAGAACCTGTGTTTTCAACCGTTAGTACATAAGGTACAGTAATGGTAATGGGTGTAGCAAACGTAACTGTTTTTTTAAGTGCTGCTAACTGCCCGTTTCCAAAAGTTGAATCCACATTAATGGTAATGGTGCGCAGGGGTGCGCCTGTTGGTAACGAATCGGATGCTGATGCCCTGTAAATATTACAAGTAAGCGTAACTACCGCATTTGTTCCGGTACTTTGCCAAGCATAAAAATCAAACCCGGCAACGGTAATGGGTTGCGGTGCAGGATACCACTGTGCAAAGGCATTTCCGCTGTTTACAGAGTTTAGCGATACCGGTCTGAACTGAGTGGTTTTGTAATACGTATAGTTAATAGTATCAACCCCGCATGATGTTTGGGAGTATAAACGAGAACTAATACAAGTGAACAAAAACGTGAGTAAAAGTGATGCGCGTATAATTTTTTCCATAAGCCCTATTGTTATAATACCAAAACTACAATGTAAAGCCCATATTTACAATGCGTAAATAGTGCTTTCGTCTAAAAACCAATACAAAGCGCCTTCATTTACACAATTGCGCGTTTTTTTACATACCCGTTACCCACTTTAAACCCTTGCTGTATGTTTGCTTTTGGTTATCAACAGATTAATTTTCATTATTGGGTAAAATATTTTAAAAATTTTTACGTTTTTTAAACTTCGTTCTTATACATTTGTATACACATCAAACAAAAAACTACCTTGAAAAAGATTACCGGTACCCCATTTGAAAACGTCTTGCTTATAGACGATGAAGAGATTGATAACCTCATTAACGAACGCCTAATGCAGGTTGCCTACTTTGCTGAAAAAGTGCATGTTAGAACCAGTGTTCCTTCAGCATTAAACTTTCTTTACACCGTTTTGAACAAAGGAGAAGGAATACCTGAAGTAATTTTTCTGGATCTGCATTTACCCCAACACGATGGGTTTCACTTTTTGCTTGAGTTTAAACAAATGCTTTTGAAGTATGACGAGTTAAAAAACACTCGCATTGTGATTTTATCGGCATTTATTAATAAATACCCCGATCACTTGCTTGATGCTCATAACTTTATTATGGATAAAGTGAACAAACCCTTGCGCGAAGAGGTTCTTGAAGACCTTAAACGCAAGCACACCTTGCAAGCAATAGCCAGCTAATTCCGGTTTATCCGGACTTTTTTAAATTTAGATTTCTATAAGGGAGAGGCGGATAAAGTTCAGTAACTTTCCGTTGTTCTTCTCTTTAAACTTGCGCCAATACTTCACTACTTTGTCCTTTTCGTTGCCATCGTGAATATGCTTTATCAGCAGCGAAAGGGTTTTGCTGAATAGTTTCACAACAGGCTTCAATTCATCCTCGTCACTCACCTGTCTCTTCACGCTTGCCACCAAGCGTTCGGCCAGTTCGGCTTCATTTTCAAGGGCGTATTGAAACGCTTGAAAAAGTTTAATTTCAATCTCGGCAAATGAGAAATTCTTTAACGAGATTTCATTACGCAAATCGTTTATAATTTTCGCCCCGGTACTGTACTGTCCTTTGTAAAAGGCTACCATCGACCTAAACCTTGCATAACAAATGTAATGCGGAGCTTCTTCAGGGCTCGGAAAATAACACTGTTGCAGCTTTTCGTGCAGGTTGTAAATAATGTTTGTATCGCCCTCTGTTACAAATTTCGAAACAATTGAGTTAATCATCTGGGTGATGAAAAATGGCCACAACTGTCTGTGTGCCACTTTACTAATCACCATATTTATTTTAGTTAGGTAGTGATTTGCTTTTACACTATTGCCCACGCGTACGTAATACTCAAAAAACAAAAACGGAACAATGTATTGCAAGTTTTGGTAAAACGCATCCTGTCCGTATTTGGTAAATATTGCCGTAAACTGTTGCAGTGTTTCTTCGGTTTCAATCTCTTTAAGGGCAAGCTCCTCAGGCTTTAAAAAACTGCAATCGTGGTATATTTTGGCAATATTATAAATTACAAATAAGCGGTGCGATTTATACAGCTTTGCATAACTCTCAAGCTCCTGTAATTGTGCTGTAATATTCCGCTGGTCTTCGCTTAAATGATTAAGGTGATAGTGTGATAAATAGAAAATATAATCGTACAGTTGATCCTCGGCCTTGGTTACGGTAAGCGAAAAAGCCACGTACTTTTTATACTGCATTTCATAATGCTCAAACTCAGGATAAAAACGGTGCAACCTTGCCAAAAATTTGTAAATAATTGCCAACTCGCTTGATAAATCGTACTCAATCAACTTCTTCTCCAAATCTCGCAATATCCGTATCGATACTTCACGCTCGTTTTGCAAAGCAAGCTGGTTCATACGCGCCGTTTCTTCTTTCAGTTGGCTAATCGTATTCTCCTCAAGGTGACCCAATTGGGCACTCACCTTTTTAAGCAACCGCGATTTAAACGTGTTAAATGCCCCCTTGCTCATTTTCAGCTCGGCGGCAAGTGTTTCAGCAGCTTTTTGCCCCTTGCGCAAACCCTGCAAGGTGATATAGTTGTTGTGGTATTCATTCACTCCTACATTGTCAAGCAGCTTTTCATACTGCTCATCAGACAACGTTTGGATTATTTTAGTTAACAAATCCATTGCTACTTATTAAACTATTTGGCTTACAAAAGTGATTAAAAAATTTAAATTTTTTAAAACTTTTTGCATAAAATTTACAATCTAAAACAGGGTGAAAACACCCTTCCAAATAATCAAACAACTAAATATCAATTGATTGAATAGTGAAAAAAACATTAAACACTAAAAATCTGCGGCTGTTACTTACAGGTGAAAAGGTGCACGCATGATTGAAAATTCGCTATGGCAGGCCCCAAATACCTTTGTACCAGAAATTTTAATACACACAATACATATGAAAAAGGTACTACTCACTTTGGCAATTATTGCATCTGCAGTATTTTATGCAAACGCACAAAACGACACTGTTTGCGCCGGTGCTACCGGTATTAGCTATTGGCTGCCCGGAAACGCAGGCTCATCCTATGCTTGGACTGTTGGCGGGGGCACACAGGCTTCAGGCGGTTCTACAGACAGTATCACTATTGATTTTTTAACTACTACAGGTATTGACACACTAACTGTTATCGAAACCGATTCTAACGGTTGCGTTGGCGATCCTGTTAAGTTAGCTATTGTTCGTATGCCATTGCCGAATGCTTCAATTACGGGCACAACCGCACTGTGTTATCAAGACTCTACAAGTGTATCTATCACACTTACGGGTACATCACCTTGGGATTTGACGTATAACGACGGCTCAGGTAACACCACCGTTAACCTTACTTCATCTCCGTTTGTAATTAACACCAGTTCATTAACTGCTACAAAAACCTACACACTGGTACAAGTGGTTGACAGGTTAACCTGCTCTACTACACTTTCAGGCGCAGGTACATCAGCAGTGGTTACCGTGTATCCACAAGTGGTTACCCCATCCATTCAGCACAACTAAGCCTATCAGCATTTAGTTAGTTTACCTTCATATATATACGCACACATATCCAATGAAATCCATAGGTTTGTATTTCGGGGTGATGCTCTTGCTGGCAGTTTCTGCCGGCAAGGCATTTTCCCAGTATATAGACACGGCTTGCATTGGTGAAATACATGCGATGTACCGAACCGGCGAAAGAGTGGGTTCGGTATTTTTTTGGACCGTAGAAGGGGGCACTATCGACAGCACCTCTACCGATGGGTCTAAAATATGGGTAAACTGGGGCATGACAGGGGGAGTTAAAAAAATTACCGTAAGAGAACGTACAAAAGAAGGTTGCCCGGGCAGCCCCGTTGACGCACTTGTTTTATTATGGCCTACAGGACCGGTAAATATCTTTGGGCCTGAGCAAGTGTGCAAAGGAAATGATGTGATTTTGGAAGCTAAGGGCGACGCTGACATGTACGTTTGGAATACAGGTGATACAGGAGACCGGATAACGGTGAAGCCTGATTTTGACACCTCGTTTGTGGTAACAGGATTTTTTGGGGAGTGCGGACACAATTCTTCTCTTCACGATTTACGGGTGAAATACAGGCCACAGGCCGATTTTGCCTTCTCTCCCACACAGCCGGTTATTTATGAAGATGTAGACTTTACCTACACCGGAACCAACAACGTTGATTTTTGGGATTGGGAGTTTATGGAAAACGATAAAACTACCGGGTCTTCGCAATTAACAAACCCTACACACACATTTACGAAAGCAGGGGTTAAAGCTGTGCGGCTTACTGTTAAAAACAGCTTTGGCTGTACCGACAGTATTACCAAATACATTATTGTTGAATCAGGCATTAATGTGTTTATCCCAACCGGGTTTACCCCGAATGACGATGGGATGAACAACGTGTTTAAGCCTGTTTATGAAAATGTACTAAGAACTGAGTTTTCCGTTCTTGACCGCTGGGGCGAAGTAGTGTTTAAAACAACCTCACTGGACGAAGGATGGGACGGTAAGTACAAAGGGGCTCCCGTGCCCGACGGTATATTTGTTTACTTTGTACAAGTAACCGGAAAAGACAACAAAAATTATGTATTTAATGGTACGGTAACCGTACTGCGCTAATCATGAAAGCAGCTTCAAAAGCCATATTAATACTCTTTATCCTGCTGGCATTGCCTATGGGTAAAAAGCTATTGGCCCAAAGCTGCCAAGGCACAGTACCCCACTATACCATAAACATGACCGGAAAGGCTGATAGTGTTTGGTCTAGCACATCCGTTGCAAGAAACGGCCGCTGTTGCGGTCTTTCATCATCATACCGATGTATCCACTTCACTGTTACGCTTGATGCCAATGCAATGGGTATCAGCATTGTGGTTTCAGGTACATCAACAGGATACACCTTCGAGTCTAGTTGCGGTAGTTCAACAGCAGTGGGTGATACCTTATGTTTAACAGGTGGAGGCACGCACGAACTTACTATTTGTCGCTCAGGCACTTCATCCAACCAAACGTATACGGTTCGCTCTATCAAAAAACCAACAGTTTATGCAGGAGCAGATACTACTATTTGCTCGGCAGCCAACTCAGTACATCTTAACGGAACTGTAGCCAGCAATATTGAGAGCTATCAATGGACAGGTCAAGGAGGTTCGTTTATAGGTTCAACCACCAGCCTCAACCCTGTTTATATACCAACTCTTACTGAAATTGCCGCAGGCAGCACTTATTTAGTATTAAGCGGTACCGACTATACCGGCTGCACTACGGTGCGCGATACCATGAGGGTTACAATATACTCTGCTCCATTACCAATAATATCAGGACCCACCCAAGTGTGCGAATATGCCATTAACCAAGCCTACTCTGTAACAGCATCTACGGGGCATAGTTACGATTGGCATTTAGTGGGCGGAAGAATCACATCAGGGCAGGGTACAAATTCAGTAAATGTGACTTGGGACACAGCAGGCCCCGGCTATATTTATATGGTGCAAACCGATACCAACGGTTGCCAAGGGGTGGGCGCAATAAACACACTCTCAAGGTTTGATTTTAATGCCGGACCAATTACCACAGCCACCATCGGTCCCAACGCAATATCTTCTGATTCAGATGCCTATACCAACGGGTTTGGATTTGTAATTACCAATAATTGCGGAGGAAACAAGGGGATTGATTTGGTAGTACCCGGAAGCATTTTTAACATGGGCAAGCTATGTATGACGTATAGCTGGCAACGCGATGAAAACCAAGCTACCTTTTTTACTCGTGGAGGCCTCACCTTCCGCGTTGCGGGCGGTATGCTTGAAATTGGTATGCGTATTTCTGACGGAGCAGGCGGCTATACTGATGTTGGCCCCTTATCAACCGGCTATACCTTACCTGCCGATGATGTGCACAGGTATTTTACCTTCTGTTACGATTCCGCATCGGGCATGGCAAGAGTAATGGTGCACGACTCCTTAGTGTGGTCGTACAACGGTACTCCTGGCAGGGAACTGTATTGGACGGGTGCGGGCGATGCCACTATTGGTACTTTAATGGATGGCAGCTGTAGCGGAAACACGCTGATAGACTGGTCAAACATTTCAATACCAATATCGGTTGTTGCTAAACCCGATGCCTCAATCAGCGGACCTACGCCGGTATGCCAGCACAAACAAGCCACTTACACCACTGTAGGAAACTCTAAATACAGCTACAGTTGGAGTGCTAACGGCGGCACAATTGTAAGCGGGCAAGGAAACGATACTGTAACTGTTTTATGGACTACTTCAGGAAATAGAAATTTATACCTAACACAAACCGACACCGTTACCGGTTGTGATAGTACTGCAACCCTATCAGTTGTTGTTAATGCAGCTCCTAATGCTGCTATTACAGGCCCCGACACAATATGCTCGGGCGTTCAAAATTTGTTTACAGCTCCCAACTTAGGAGGAGTTACCTATTTATGGAGCAGTGCCACCGGAAGCTTTGCAGGCGGCACTGCTAACGATTCGGCGCAAATTACCTTTACCCAGTACGGCTTTCATACCGTTAGCCTAAAAATAACCAATAACACAACAGGCTGCGACTCTACGGTTACGCTTACGTTGTTTACAGATAGCATCCCTATGGCGGATATCAGCGGTGATAACCCTGTTTGTGAGGACAATGCTATTACAAGCTATCAAACAGTAAACAATGCTAAATATACCTACCTGTGGTCGGCTACAAACGGCACTATTGCCAGCGGGCAAGGTACAAATGCCATAACAGCCACATGGCCTACACCCGGTGCAGGCAGTGTAAGGGTGCAGGTTACCAAGCAACCGGGCAGCTGTGTCAATCAAGATACGATGGCCGTAACCATTTACGCCAAGCCCATCACGGGCGCCATTCAGCATTAAACTATAGTAACGCTTTACTCGGTTTTTGTGTATCTTACCAGTGTGCTATTTAACAACTAAAACTATGATATACTTTGATGCCGATTACATAACCTTTTTTAGCGGGTTAGAAGCCAACAATACCAAAGAGTGGTTTGATGCTAATAAGAAAACCTATGAAAACAAAGTAAAGAAGCCGTTTGCAGCATTTATTGAAGAGCTGATAGCCGCTTATAACTCCTTGGGGTATAACATCCCTATGACTGCCAAAGATGCCGTAATGCGCATTAACCGCGATGTGCGGTTTAGCAACGATAAATCGCCCTATAAAATGCACATGAGTGCTATGGTCACTCCACACGGAAAGAAAGACACCACAAAGCCGGGTATGTATATAGAGGCTAATCACAAGCACCTTCGATTATATACAGGTAGCCATACACTTGAAAAGCAAGACTTGTACAACGTTAGAAAGCATATTGCCGATAACATTGACGAGTTTAACAAACTGACAACAAACAAAGCTTTTAAAGAGGTTTTTGGCGAAATACTGGGCGAAAAAAACAAAGTAATAATGCCTGAGTTTAAAGACGCAGCTGATAAGCAACCCCTTATTTACAACAAAAGCTTTTATTACTTTGCCAATTTTGAACCAAAAACCTTATTGCAAGATGCTTTGGTTGATAAACTGATAACCGCCTTTAAAGTTGCCGCACCCGTAAATGCCTTTTTTGAAAAAGCGTTGGGCAACTAAGACAGCTTTAAAAGCATATCCATCAACGTTTCCTCATTTATAGGCTTCACAATATAATCCGTTACCTCACTGATGCGTTTAGCGCGGTCAATATCTGTTTGGTTGATAGAGGATGTCACCACATAAATAGTCACCTTTTTGGGTAGTTTAGGTTTCAGCATTATGAACTCATCTAAAAACTCCCAGCCGTCCATAATTGGCATATTTAAATCTAATAACACCAAATCGGGCAGTTCATCTGCATTATCAACCACCGTTTTAAAGAAATCAATAGCCAGTTCTCCATCAGAAAACATAAGGATTTTGCGGGCTAGCTTTCTACTTTCAAGTTGGCTTTTAATAACAAACTGGTAAATCTCGTCATCGTCCACCACACATATTGTAGGGTTTTTAATAGTTGTCATAGATGATAGTATTAGGGTTGAACTTCTCTCTCAAAATATATTGTAAACACTGTACCCTGGCCAAGCACACTATTCACCGTTATTGAGCCGCCCATGGCCTCAATCTGTGCTTTGGTAATAAACAACCCCACTCCTCTTGCATCGGTATTGCGGTGAAATGTTTTGTGCAAGCCAAACACTTTTTTGCCATGCCTTGCCATATCAATACCTAATCCGTTGTCGCTAATTGTAAGAACTTTCCCATCGCGTTTATTCTCATAAGTCTCTATGGTAATTACAGGACTCCTCTCTGGGTCACGGTATTTAATCGCGTTGGTAAACAAATTTAGCAAAATACTTTCAAGATAAATAGCCGGATAATGTATCGAGGGGCAAGTAAAATTACTTTGTATTACCGCCCTTGAATTGTCAATCTCAGTGCTTAGTACAACAATTGTTGCATCTAAAAAATCCTGAAACTTGAGAGTGCTTTTTTCAATGGATGTATCGGTCTTTATGCTTAGTGCTTTTGATAACTCGTTTAGTGTATTTGTAAGATGATGGGTCACCGTCCGTAGCTTCTCAACAATAGCACTTTTGTCTTCCATCTCTGCCTGTTGGTCATACATTAAAAACAGCGAAGCCAGATTACCCACCGGCGACCGCAGATTGTGCGAAGTGATGTATGCAAAATCTTCAAGTTGTTTATGATAGCGCAACTTCTCCTTCAGTTCTATCATTTCGTTGCTAAGGCTCTCTATCTTGTACCCATCAGCCTTTTGCTTACTAATATCCCTTACTATTTGTGATATCCCTATAATTTCTCCTTGCGAATCCCTTATTGGCGAACATGTAATTGAAGCATAGAACTCTTCACCGTTTTTCCTCAACATCTTAGTCTCTTTATGGCGTGTGTCTTCTCCCCGTAGCACCTGCTCCATTAGGACTTTTGTTTCTTGGCGTTTTTCTTCGGGTATCAACACATCCACATGCTCCCCCAATACTTCGCGTGCTGTGAAGCCAAATATCATCTCGGCACCTTTATTCCAGCTCACAATTATCCTGTCGTTGTTCTTGGCAATTATGGCATCGTGAGACGATTCTACAATCGATGCCAATTGAGCATTTTGTTTCTCAAGGCGTTTGCGGTCGCCAATATCCCTTATTGCAGCACACGCACTGGTTTTATTGCCTGTTTTTATATAGCTGAGGGCTACTTCAACCATAAATTCGGTCCCGTCCTTTCGCAAAGCAAAAAGTTCAATTCCGGTTCCCATTTCCCGTACCTCAGGGGCTGAAATAAAATCCATTTTGGCAGTTTTGTGCCGCTGTGTAAATCTTTGGGGTATCAGCTTCTCTACTTCACAACCAATAAGCTCAGTGCGCGAGTAGCCAAACATTTTCTCGGTTTGGGCATTCACCAATTCTATACGGCCTTCGCTATCTGCTATCACCATTGCATCGGGTGCCGATTCTAGCAAGGCTTTAAACTTATTTTCGGCAGCCTTTTTTTCGCTCATATCACGTATGGCAGCACAAGCACTTAGTTTACCGTTCGTTACTACGTAGCTGAGAGCAATTTCAACCAAAAATTCAGTGCCGTTTTTGTGCAAAGCATAAAGCTCCAGCCCGCTACCCATTTCTCGTACTTCGGGCGCTTTCAAAAAGCCTTTCTTTTTGGCTTTATGCCCCGCCCTGTAACGCTCAGGTATCAAAAACTCTACTTCTTTTCCAAGTAATTCATCTCGTTTATAGCCAAACATTGTTTCAGTTTGGGTATTTACAAGTTCAATTAATCCTGAATCATCGATTAATACCATTGCATCAGGAGCAGAGTTCAGTATCGCTCTGTATGAGTATTCCGTCTCGATAGTTAGCATAAATGGAATTGATTATTAATAGGTTCAGGTATACGTTACCGTAAATATAAAGCAGACAGATGCAATTTATCTACTGCTTGACTAAACAAACCCCGCCTATTGTGTATAGGGATAAACTACCGCACTGATAAACACGATATGTATAACAAAGCCTTTAACACATCGGGGTTAAAACAAACATAAGCATTTCCTAAATAAAGTTCAACAGCATTTATAACCTATAGTAAAAAGCGAAAGCACTTATCCAAAAAATCTTATCACTCTATCACAAAAGACTTTCATCCACTTTCATTATAAAAAAATCTTAAAAATTTAAGCATTTATTGTTATTATTTAAAGTTTAAAATAATTTTTAATAATCCATAATAAACAAAAAAGCAGCCTGTTGGCTGCTTTACGTATTATCTTAAATGTTATTTAGTAGCTAATTATAAAGTAGGGTTTTTGCTTACATAAAAACCGGTTCCATCGTATGGGCGTTTACGAGGATGCTCTTTACACTCATGGCTGCAAGCCCCTTGCATTTCCCATCCGCAGCTTTCGCAAATTGGCTTGTGCACGTTACACTCAGGGTTGGCACAGTTTACCATACGGCTGGTGGGTGTGTGGCATATATAACACTCTGAAATATTAGCAGGGTTAACCGAATTAACAGGAACAGTCACCCTACCATCAAACACGTAGCAAACACCATCAAAATCTTTACCTCCGGTTTCTTTGCTATAGTTTATAATACCGCCGTGTAATTGGTAAACATCTTTAAAACCTGCTTCTAATAGCAATGCACTGGCTTTTTCGCATTTTATACCACCGGTGCAATAGGTTATCACCTTTTTATCTTTAAGGTGTTCCAACTCCCCTATTTTATCAGGAAACTCACGAAAGTTATCTATATCAAGGGTTATCGCATTTTTAAACCGTCCTACATTGTGCTCATAGTTACTGCGCACATCCAACACCACCACATCTTCTTGCTCTTTTAACTCTTGAAACTCCTGCCCGTTAAGGTGCACACCGGTTTTCACAGTTGGGTCTACATCCCAGCCCTTATTGCGGCCAAGACCCAAGTGCACAATCTCAGGCTTATAGCGCACGTGTATTTTGTAAAACGCATGTACGTCGCTATCGTCAATCTTAAATTCAGTGTGGGCAAAGCGCGGGTCGGCTTTCACATAGTCCATATATTGACGGCATTGTTCAGGTGTACCGCTCACAGTACCGTTTAGTCCCTCGTCGGCCACAATTATCCGACCTAAAATGCCTATTTGTTTGCAAAACTTCAGGTGTTGCTCAGCATAAGCCTCAGCATCCGCTATTTTTGCATAACAGTAATACAGTAATATTTGAAAAGGTTTTGTTGCCATTATTTTGGGGTGCAAATATACAAAACCTTTATAAGCTAACTATGATTTTGGTCAGGTTGCCCCTACCAAAGCAATTGTGTTACCCTCTCAACGCATCCAATACTTCGTTGGCAGTTTTTGCATCCTTTTCTGCAATTCCTTTAAAAATCACTTCCAAGTCATCCATCACAAGCCCAATTTCATAAAGCATCTCAAGTCCGGTTTCAGTAATACGCAACTCTTGCATGCGTCGGTTATCTTTGTTTTCGCACCTGCTCACCAGCTTTTTTTGCTCAAGCTTATCTACCAATCGGGTAATGTTTGATGAAGGTTCAAGCATACGACTAAGCACAGAACCTACCGAAGTTGCTTGAGGATACTGTCCTCTAAGAATTCTTAATACATTGTACTGCTGATGACTAATCCCAAACTTTTTTAGCTTGCGGGTTTGGTGCATGTGCAGCCAATTGCCCGTGTACATGATATTTAAGGCTAGTTTCAGAAATTCGTTTTCAAAGCTCTTTTGTTGTATTGCATCTTCCAACCGCATAGTTAATCGGGTGTTTTTGTGTCAGTTCGCAAAATTGTGTTTTTTTTTGAATATTAATTTTCTAAATAGCAACAATGTCAAAATACTTTTTGGTACTAAGCATAATGCTTGCCTGTGTTTATACTGCTGTAGCCCAGCAACGACTGGTGTTTACCCTGCCCCATGCTAACAAAACCGTTGTGGTGAAACAAGGTGACATGATGCGGGTGTTGTATAGGGGTTATTTAGGTCAGGTGCAAGATTATTACGGACGGATAGAAAACATCAACGACTCTTTTGTGGGTTTTGAGAACAACTGGAAAGTGCGGGTAAGCGATATAATGGGCTTTAGAAAGTTTAATAAATACCGTGATATACTTAAAGGTGTTACCGAGGTAGTAACGCTCACCGCATCAATAATTGCGTACCCGCTTATTTTAACCAACAACCCGCAAATGAGTTTTGGGCAGCGGCTGGGTATTACGTTTGGCATAGGGCTGACGGGGTCGCTACTGAACCACTTACTGTTCCCATCACAAATAAAATACTTTATGAGTGCCGGCTGGCAGGTGAAGGTATCTAACTAACGTTTGAATTAATACAGTACAAGGTGCAGGATAGTAGCATCACGTTGAAAAATTTGTTTATTCCCACCTAATAATGCAATTTGCTAGCTGAGAGTTATGAAGATTGAGTTTTACGGAGCGGCGCAGGTTGTAACCGGCACCAAACACCTGATTACCACCAACAACGGAAAAAAAATTCTTCTTGATTGCGGCCTTTTTCAAGGCAGCGACCAAGACAGTAATTACATGAACCGCCATTTCGGGTTTAATCCCAAAGAGGTGGATTGTGTGATTCTTTCACACGCACACATCGACCACAGCGGATTATTACCCCGTCTTGTTTCTGAAGGCTTTAGCGGGCCTATATATGCCACTCCGGCCACTAAATCGCTATGCGAGATTATGCTGCTGGATAGCGCCCACATTCAGGAAATGGACGTGAAGTTTGTGAACCAACGCCGCAAAAAAAGAGGCGAAGAACAACTTGAGCCGTTGTATGATGAAACGGATGTTTACAAAACACTTGATTTGTTTGTAAACGTTCCGTACCGAACTGAATATACCATTGATGATGAAGTGAGCTTTCATTATACCGATGCAGGCCACATTATAGGCAGTGCCGCGGTGCATTTGAGTATTAAAGAAGAGCGCGAGATTAAACTAACGTTTACAGGCGATATAGGCCGCCCCGGCGACATGATTTTACGTTCTCCCGAAGCGTTTAGGCAAGCCGATTACATACTTTGTGAAAGCACGTATGGCGACCGTTTGCACGAACCTGCCACCGATACCCGCAATAACTTGTTGAGGGTGGTGCGTGAAACGTGCGTTGAAAGACGTGGAAAGCTGGTGATACCCGCTTTTAGTGTTGACCGTACCCAAGAGCTTATTTACCAACTTGACCAATTAAGCAGCGAGGGTTTACTCCCTTCAATAAAGGTATTTGTGGATAGTCCTTTATCAGTAAAGGCTACAATGGTAATGAAGGAGCACGAAGACTACTTTAACCCCGATATTTTAGAATACATTGAAAAAGACGGGGATGCTTTTAGCTTTCCTAATCTTCATTACATATCAAAGGTTGAAGAATCTAAAAAGATAAACGAGCTTCAGGAGCCTTGTATCATTATATCAGCATCAGGCATGGCCGAGGCAGGAAGGATAAAACACCACATTGCCAATACCATTACAGATAGCAAAAACACCATACTGATTGTGGGCTACAGCTCACCCAGCAGTTTGGGAGGTGCCATCCGCAGAGGTGAACAAATGGTGCGTATTTTTGGTGAAGAATACCAAGTAAACGCCCATGTTGAAGTGATGGACTCATTCAGTGCACACGCAGATTACAAAGAAATTTTAGAGTATTTGAGCAGCCAAAACCCCGCTATGGTACGTAAACTGTTTTTGGTTCACGGCGATTACGAAGCACAAACTGCATTAAAAGAACGTTTGGCGGCCAAAGGGTTTATGAACATCGAAATACCCGAAATGGGTGATGAGTTTGAGGTAAACTAATTATGTTTTGGGAAGAGAAAATTGAGTTTTTTATCAAGTCAAAAAAACTCACAACTAAAGACCTAAGTATTCCTTATACATTTTGGAGCGAGGTTTTTAAAGAAATTGAAAAGCACTTCTTAATCAAAACGGATGCAAAATACACTTACCAAAACTGGGAAAATCGTCTAAAGAATAAACATATCATTAATATGGAAGACTATAAACAGCGCATTAAAAATGATAAAAAATACTGGGTGATTTTAACAAATGGAACTCCATCGGGTATAAATCTTTTGTACGACTGCAATGGGTGTTTTATAGACGCAATTACCCAACTTCACGGTAATAATTACTTTGTTTGTGATAAAAAATACAACTGGCTGGTAACTTTCAATAAAAGTAAGAACAACTATTTTTTGTCGCAGTTAAATTAATGACAAATAGAGACTTAAATAATTGGTAATCAGTCGTTAAAATGAAGACATATCGTCAAAAGGGGTTGTAAACATTGAAATACCCGAAATGGGTGATGAGTTTGAAATAAATTAGTTTTTACACTAACTACATACTTCCAACCATACTGGGCACATAACTTGTTTTTTGCCCTTCTTTTGGTTTTGAGTTTCCGTTATCCTTTATCTCAAACTGCACCGAAATAAAGAAATAATCGTGGTCTTTTTTGCTGGTTAGCTTGTAATCAAACTGGTTAATATAGCCCACCTGCATAGTTACCATAGCATTTGGCCTATAGCTAAACCCTGTGAAGAAGCGGTTACGCTCAAAAAACGGCTCTTTATTAGTTAAGAAAAGTTCGCTGCTAACCCCCACCATAAAAGGCTGCACATTGTTTTTTGCCTTTCCGAAAGGATACATCACCCCGCCCCTAAACCTAAAGCGGTAACGCAAACCTGCATCACTCACCCTGCGCTCTGCACGGTAACGGTGTTCAATTCTAAACTTACCTACGGTTTGGGTAGCCACCACTTGCGGCCAAATGCGATATTCATCGTTGTTTTTAGGTACTACAAAGTTTCCGCCTTCTTTATACGTATCATAATCCCCCACGCCCAAAGAAACCATCAAACCCGGGTTCACATGGTAGTTTATCCCGCCTTTGTATTCGTAATAATTGTAATGGGTATAAAAACGTAACGACCGTATTTGGGCTTCGCCAAATACACTTATATTATTAGATAAGAAAAAACGGACGTGTGCCATGTTCCAACTTCCCACTTCCTTTGTTTGGGCAGTACCCGTAAAACAAAATAACAGGCTGCAAAGCACCGTCATTATTAGCCTCATGTAAGATTTCAAGCCGTTCTAATGTTAAGAATTTGCTCGCAAAATATTATCAAATTATTACCAAATTGTTAACACAGGTAATCTTCTTACATATTTTAGAATGGAGGCATATCGTCAAAATCGTCGTTGTTCATTTTTGATTGAAGGGTAATAGAACGCACACCGGGGTCTTCACTAAACCCGAAATCAGTACCACCCATTGGCATACTCATGGCATCAATATCCACAAAACGGGCAAACTCCCCTTGAAAACGAACCCTAAAATCACCAATGGCACCGTGCCTGTGCTTGGCAAGCATTACCTCGGCAAGCCCTTGGGTAGGCATACCGTCTTCAAATTCAGTTATCTGATAATATTCAGGGCGGTATAAAAACATTACCATATCCGCATCCTGCTCAATAGAACCCGATTCCCTCAAGTCACTAAGCATGGGCTTCTTATTTCCACCCCTGGTTTCCACCGCACGGCTCAATTGTGCAAGGGCTATTACAGGTACATGCAGCTCTTTAGCCAACCCTTTCAACGAACGCGAAATGTAACCAATCTCTTGTTCGCGGTTTCCTTGCCCTTTGCTATCCTCGCCCCTCATCAACTGCAAGTAATCTATAATAATCATATCAATGCCCTGCTGTGCTTTTAGTCGACGGCATTTTGCCTTCAATTCAAACACCGATATACCCGGGGTATCGTCAATAAATATCTTCGCATTGGCCAGCTTACCAATCTTGTTGTTTAGCCTGTCCCACTCTTGTGCAGTCAAATCACCGCTACGCATTTTCTGGCTAATGATTTCTGTTTCACCCGATATAAGACGAGTGACTAGCTGCTCACCGCTCATCTCTAATGAAAATACGGCTATCGATTTACCAAAATCTACGGCCGCATTACGTGCAGTAGAAAGGGCAAATGCCGTTTTACCCATACCGGGACGGGCTGCAAGGATAATCAAATCTGATTTTTGCCAACCGCTGGTTTCCCTATCCAACTCCACAAACCCTGAGGGAATACCTGTTAATGTATTTTCGTGGTCTTTTATACTTTCAAGGTTCTTAATGGCCTTTTTCAATAGGTCGTCTATCTTCTCTACATCACGGCTGATAGTGCCCTCGCTCACCTCAAAAATCTTTTGTTGGGCAGTATCCAGCAAGCCAAGTGCATCAGCACCTTCTTCAAAAGCCTCGTTAGTAATTTCGGTGCTTATACGTATCAGTTCACGTTGTATGTGCTTTTCTGAGATGATACGGGCGTGGTACTCAACGTTAGCCGCTGATGATACCCTGTTGGTAAGCTGTGTAATATAGTATGCCCCGCCTACGGCTTCCAATTCACCTGCTTTGCGCAGTTCAGCCGTAACGGTAAGAATATCAATAGGCTCCCCCCTTTCAAACAACCCTTTGCAAACATTGTAAATGGTTTGGTGTTTAGGCTCATAAAACGCTTCGGGTTTTAAGATTTCTAAAACGGCCGTGTAGGCGTTTTTTTCAAGCATCATCGCTCCCAGTACGGCTTCCTCCAAATCAGTTGCTTGGGGTGGAATTTTGCCGGCCGGCATAAAATCTTCGTTTCCTAAACGTTTGTTGGTCCTTCGGGTAGTTACTTGTTTTGCCATATGAACATCCCATTTTGAAAAACGGGGTACGAAGATAGTATGGGCAGATTAATGTAGCCGATTAAACTTGTTAATTTTCGCAGAACCCATTGAACAGAATAATGATAAAAATAAAGTGAATGTTGGGGGTTGTTTTTGCACCGTGCCCCAATATTTTGTGTATTAGTTGTTTATAACTACCCGGCAGGCAAGCCCTCACAAGTCGCACAACGTGCACAACCTAAAACAATTAAGGTTTAAACATCGGCTGTATGCTTTGCTATTGCTCAAAAAGAACAAAAGCAGCCGTATAGGCTGCTTTTGTTTGGCACGGTATAAACGCTGCCATTATTTCTTTTTCTTCATTTTATAGTTTTCTTCTTTATTGCTCTTCTGTATTCGTTTGCGTTCTTCTACCCCTTTATTCTCAATATCTTTAATACCGTTTGAGTAGCTCCTGTTCAACGAGTCGATTACAATTATTTCTTTGTTTACATTCACCACCCCCGACATTTTTTGCAAATACACGGTGTTTTCAATCATTAGTGAACGTGCATTTGTGTAGTTACCCAAATCCACCTCGCGCATGGCCATTTCCATACGGCGGTTGGCTTCAAACAGTACTATCTGCTGCAAAACCTGTTCGTTATTGTGTGTGCGGTATATACTGTAATCGCGGGTTGCCAAACGTGTATCGGTGTTTTTCAACTCTATCCTCGCTCCCGTTTGTGCATCGTCGTATTTTAGTTGTGTGCTGAACGTAAGGGGTAAATCCATCTTCCTTTTTATCGAGTATTTCACCAATACGCCTTTGGTTTCCTCAGAATAGATATCACGGAAGTTAACCAACACTTTATTGTCTTTGTATTCATATTTATAGCCAAAAACGTAGTCTAACATCACCCCTTCAGGCAGTTCAATTTCCATTACAGCATTTTGCGCTACTACATTCAACAAGCCCGAAAGCTCTTTTTGAAATATCTGCGGAATTTTATCAGGGGCATCAATAAAGTAATAATTACCGCTGCCGTACTCGGCCATGCCTGTCATCAAGTCTTCGTTATAATCGGTACCTACCCCAAAAGTGGATAGCGAAATACCATGCTCAAGGTTACGGTCGCGGGTAATTTTTTGCAGTTGTGCGGTATCGGTTATACCCACGTTTGCCAACCCGTCAGAAAGCAGTAACACACGATTCACACATTCTTTTCTAAAGGTTGATTTCACTTGTGCATACCCTTCTAATGCACCCCCGCTTAGGTTGGTACTACCGCCTGAATACACACGATCGATTTTTGCCTTAATAGCTGATTTATCAGTGACTTTAGACGAAGAATGCACTATTGTGACTTCATCGTCATACACTACCACAGATAGGTAATCCTCACTGCTTAGATTATCCACTACAAACTTTGCCGCTTGCAGCACATAGGCCATCTTATCACCACTCATCGAGCCGCTGTGGTCAAGCACCAATGATATGTTTAGCGGTAATCGGGTATTGTTCTCGGGGACAAATTTCGCAGCCTTGGCTTCAAGGTATAGATACCCAGAGTTAGAACTGTCGGTCATGTAATAGCTGTTATCAACCCCTGTAGTAAAGGTAATAAGCCCGTGGCTCTTAACGGTTGATTTGCTTAAAAACACATTAGTATCGGGTGGAATAAAATGCGTACCCGCATTTGTTTGTGATTGGCCGGGCTTTGGAGCGCTGTAATTAAAACTTAAGGCGCATACTGCAAGCCCTATGATGGCAATAATGCCCGATAACGGGGTAAGTTTTAGTGTTTTCATACGATCAAACAACAAGTAGGTTTACTGTTTTTGAAAACGACGTTGAAACTAAAAAAGTATTGCGCAGAGGTTTTACTCGTCGAAAAAGGAGAAAGACACTTAATTGAAAACCACCATTTTGGCAGTAGGGTTGCGGCGCAGGTATGAGTTGACAATCAACTCTGAATCGATGGTGGCTTTGCAGGGTTTTATAAAGTCTTCCAACTCATCGGGTGTGGTTAATGCAGCATCTTTGGTGATAAAACCATACCCCCTAAAGGTGCCTTTATTTACATATACCACTGCATACTCGTTGGTGCGTCTGCCTTTGCCCAACAAAGCAAAGCTGGGCTTGTATTCGTCCAGTTGGTCTATAAACTCCTGTACGCGGCTGTTGTATTCTTCAACACTTTGGGTTTTGCGGCAATTGCCCGTACAATGTTTGGTAATAATAGGGTTGCAGCTTTCATTTTCTGACGTGTCAATAGCGCACAACTTCGGACACAAGCGGTATTCGTCGGTTTTGGTGAGCAGAAAATGGCGGGCTTCGGCCTGTGTGGCAAAGCGCATCAGCGGTTTCCCGCCTCGTCTTATATAATCAATACCCAAACGGATATGGCCTTTGCGGTCGGTGTAATCAAACAAGCCCCACGCAAACTTTATTTTCTTTTGGGCACGGTTATACTTAGGCCAGTGTTTTTTTATCTCCTGTTCTTCCAGCAACAGAGCCACCAATTCGTTTCCGCACTCTTCGTAGCTTATGTGGGCTATCTCTTTCAAAAAACCTTGGCGGGTTTCTTGGGTTATTTTGCCCGAAAAGTGCTGCCCTACTCTTTTTTTAATGTTATTGGCCTTGCCCACATATATCACCTCACTTTTTTCATTCATCAGGTAATACACTCCCGTAGTCATGGGCAGGGCATCAAATTCTTCGCGGTTCAGGTGGGCAGGTAATCTAAACTCGCCTGCATTGCCTTTCAGCGATTTTTGTATCACCCCGTCTTTATCGTTTTGCAACAGTTGCTTAAACACCTCAACCGTAGCCATGGTATCTGCTCCGGCACGGTGTTTCACGGTTTGCACCACGCCCAACTCGTTGCACAACGATGAAAGGCTGTACGATTGAAAACCGGGGAATATTTTGCGTGAAAGACGTACGGTACAAAGTTTTTTGGCATCCCAGTTATAGCCTTCATCGGCCAACTGGCTACGCACAAACGAGTAATCAAAGTTTACGTTGTGAGCCACAAACATACAGGGTTTTAGCATTTCGTACACCTTTTCGGCAATCTCTGCAAATGCGGGAGCATCCTCTACCATTTCATTACTAATCCCCGTAAGGGCAGTAATGTGCAAGGGAATAGAGATACCGGGGTTTACAAGGCTTTCAAACCAATCCACTACCTCATTGCCATCAAACACAGCAATGGCTATTTCGGTAATGCAATGGTTTTGGGCAAAACCTCCCGTGGTTTCTATATCAACTACTGCGTACACGTTGGTTGCCATCGTTTTTTGATACTACGTACTAAACACCAAACACTAACAACTGTTTTTAATCCCATGCAATATCGGCAAAGCTCATGTTCATCACATACCGCCATACCTCTTTCACATCGCCTACTTCTACTTCAAACGGTTTGTACAATGGGTTCAGTGAGCATAGCAACAGTTTACCGTCGTTTTTAATACGGTTATAGGCGGTTTTAAACACTACCCCTTCGTTTTCGGTAAGTATAATATAAGATAGGCCGTCCTTCACCCGTGTCCAATCGTCCACATACTCTCCTACCACCCAGCTCTTATCCTTTATGGGCAACATACTGTCTCCGTCTACCTGAAATACTCGATATTTCTTATCCCTATCCAAAAAAGGCAGGTTGGCAAGCGGTAATTCGCCTACAAACTCAGGGTCGGCGTAGCCGGCCAAATAGCTGGCTTTGGCACGTTGGTGCACTACCTCAATATTATCACGGTTCTCGTTATTTACTGTAGTAGCCAATATCCGCAGCTTATTACCCTGCACATAATAATCCATGCCTCGGTCAAGCTCGCTCAATTGTTTTTCAGATAAACGCTCCAATTCTACCTTTACCATCGTGTCTATGGTAACATTGTAGTATTCTGATAAGCGAATGAGCACTTCAAGGTCGGGTTGTATTTGCAGCTCATACCCTGCCAAACTTGAGCGGTTTAGCTTCACGGCATCCGCAACCTCTTGCTGGGTGCGGCCTTTGCGTTTTCTTAGCAGTTTTAGATTTTGGTGGATATACATTTGTACACTTGTTGATAACTTGGTTGTGTGTACAAATTTCTTAATGTTTTTTAAATAAACAAAATAATGTTTAAAAAATAAACCGTCAAAGAAATATCAATCCCTACAGAAGACCAATATTAACGATAATTTAACGTTTAGCCATCAAAAAAGTGAAAAGTTAATACCCCTAGCCTCAATCTTAACAATTTTTTTAATAAAACTATTGCGTGAGACTAAAAGCCGTGGTATTTTTGTACCAGCTTTTCCAATCCGTCGGGAGACGGGACATAAGCAATGCAATTGATAGGGCTGCACTTGTTAACTCAAGTGCGGCCATTTTTTTTACATATACATCTCATTTACAAGCCTTTCACCCATCATCGCTCACACTTAGGTTTGGTTGTTATTTGTAAACTGCACCCTCTCCCAATGTAAAATCATTATTACCTAATCAGTATTTTCACCCCGCGTAGCCGCAAAATCAGTATATTTGCTAAAATCACCTCTCACGCCATGAACATTGCCGTAATCATTTTATTAATCCTGCTGGGCATTGCATTACTGGTATTAGAGCTTTTGGTAGTACCGGGCGGCATATTGGGTATATTGGCCTTTGGCATGATGGGCTTTGGCGTGTTTGAAGTTTACAAGCTATACGGCACCACCGCAGGTCATATCAGTGCAGCGGCCACACTTATAAGTACAGCAGTCATTATTTACTATAGTTTAAAATCAGGGGCATGGAAACGTTTGGCCTTGAAAGATGAGCTGGACGGAAAAATGAATACCATTGACGAGGATTTGGTGAAGGTGGGTACAGGCGGCATTACCATATCAGAGTTGAGACCGATGGGCAACGCCCTGTTTGGTGATGAAAAATACGAGGTGAGCAGCGAGGGCGGTATTATTGCAGCCCACACCCCTATTGAAGTTTATAAGATTGAAGATAACAAGATATACGTTCGTAAAACAGAAAATTAAAACACCGATACTATGGATATTATGATGATTTTTATTGCCGTTGCGGCAATCGTTGGCCTGATAGTTTTTTCATACTTCATTCCCATTCGTTTGTGGTTTACTGCCATTATATCAAACGTACGGGTTAGTTTACTGCAATTAGTGCTGATGCGTTTCCGTAAAGTTCCGCCATCATTAATTGTAAACGCTTTGATTACCTCAACCAAAGCCGGTTTGAAAATTACTCCCAACGAAATGGAAACCCACTTTTTGGCGGGCGGTAATGTAAACAACGTGATCAAAGCCCTTATATCGGCTGATAAAGCTAATATCCCTCTTGATTTTAAAATGGCTACTGCTATTGACCTTGCAGGTCGTGATGTGTTTGATGCGGTAAAACGCTCAGTTGACCCTCGCGTTATCAATACACCTCCTGTAGCTGCGGTAGCTAAAGACGGTATCCAGCTGATTGCCAAAGCCCGTGTAACAGTGCGTACCAACATACGCCAATTGGTGGGTGGTGCCGGCGAAGAAACCGTACTTGCCCGTGTGGGTGAAGGTATTGTAACTACCATTGGTTCTGCATTGAACCACAAAGAAGTGATGGAAAACCCCGATCGTATATCAAAAGTGGTATTGGATAAAGGGCTGGATGCAGGTACTGCGTTTGAAATACTTTCTATTGATATTGCAGATATTGATATCGGTAGCAACGTGGGTGCAAAACTACAAACCGACCAAGCGGATGCTGATTTGAAAGTGGCCAACGCCCGCGCTGAAGAACGCCGTGCAATGGCGGTAGCTGCCGAGCAAGAATTTAAAGCTAAAATACAAGAAGCACGCGCCAAAGTAATTGAGGCCGAGGCACAAGTACCTTTGGCAATGGCCGAGGCATTTAGAAGCGGTAATTTGGGCATTATGGATTATTACAAAATGCAAAACCTGAAAGCCGATACGGATATGCGCGAAAGCATTGCCCGCCCCGATGCTCAAAAGAAAGACAAGTAATTTGAAATTTTCTTAATTTGAAAAATATACAGACCCCGCCAAAAGCGGGGTTTTGTTTTAAAAATTGTTTTGATGAGCCAAACCCGTTTAGTAACGCTCTTAACTTTTTCAACCGCATTTGAAGCTTCCTATACAGTGGGTCTGCTTGAAAGTAATGGTATTACCTGCTTTCTAAAAGACAGTCTTGCTATTCAAATATCAAAGCACTCAAGAGCAATTGGCGGAGTTAAGCTGCAAATTTTTGAAGCCGACACCCAAAAAGCATTGGCTGTGTTAAAAGAGAACGGGTACTTAACTCCACGGGTAGAACAAGAACCCACAGCACTGCAAAAAGCTTTTGATAAAGGCACCTCAAACATACCCTTACTAAAAAAGCTATCCGTTGAGCACCGTTTATACGTATTGCTTGCCATTACAGTAGTTACTATCACCTCTACTATCCTGTATTTATTAATCCCGTTAACCTACGACAGGTTAGTGGCTAATTCGTGGTGTGTTTCTCATATAGAGTATGAGGGTAAATCATATACTCCACACACAACAGGAATTGCTCTTGTAATACCGGGAATTTGTACCGAGTCTCTTTCTTTTGATGAAAGTTCAACCGTACAATTACCCGGCATCAATACCCCCGTTGCACAAGGTACTTGGCACATTACTGAAAACAATCTCGTTTGTATACAGGCAGATACATTATCATACGTATATAATAAATGTTACAAGGCAACATTTTCGGGCAGTGGCGGCTCTTTGATGTTAACGAGCAATACAACAGTAATACACTGTTATGTAAAACGGTATTAAAATCTTGCTTTCCTTTTACTTTCGGATGATTTAATACCCATTACAAATAGTATTTTTGTATTGATTGATAATACCCGCACTTTTTATGACGATAACACCTCCGGCTGCACACGAAACCTTTGGCTTTTACGATTACTACATTAAGAAATTTGCTGCCGACACCGATTTAGTTACTGCTTTAACAACCATACACAACGATACCCTTGCACTTCTAAACCCTTTGAGCAACGAAGCTTTGAATTACCGATATGCAGAAGGTAAATGGAGCATCAAAGAAGTTTTGCAACACCTTATAGATTCTGAACGCAGCTTTTGTTTCAGGGCTATGCGCTTTTCAAGAAACGAGCTAAGCGTAATACCCGGTTATGATGTACATACCTTTGTTACATCATCACTGGCAGATACACGTACCAAAGAAGATTTACTACAAGAGTGGGAGTTATTAAGAAATGCTACGTTACTGCAATTTAAAACCCTGCACCCATCGGTATTAGAGCTTAGTGGCCCTGCGCGCGACACTCAATTATCGGTAAGGTCGATAGGTTTTTTAATAGCAGGACACGAAATGCATCATATTAACGTTATTAAAGAAAAGTACTTAGTACAAACGGCTTAATTTAAATTGAGTAACTTTGTGTAAACGGGATTATCTCCCACACATTGTTTAAACAATACCAAACAGTACTGCGTTCATTGTCATTAAAAAAACATATAATTTTTACGTTCAACACGCAATAAAAAAAGCAACACATCGTTGCCTTTTAATATCAACCTTGTTTGATATATTGCATAATAATTCCTTAACATGAAGTGTCCACACTGCCAATTAGAGGTTAACGCAACATTCAAAGAGATTAATATTGGTTACGAAACTGATGTGTACTGGCAAGCATTTGTAATGCACTGCCCTAATCCTGATTGTAAACGCATTATTATTGACCTCGGTAAAGGCGAACTGGTTAAAGACAGCAACGGAAACTCGTTGCGTAAAGGTATTATTTCACGTACTACCGTAATGCCGTTCACATCGGGCAGGCCACCGGCCCCCGAAGAGGTTGACGAGTTATATGCACGTGATTACGAAGAAGCTTGCCTTACCTTAGCACAAAGCCCTAAAGCCAGTGCCGCTCTTAGCCGCAGATGCCTTCAGAATATTTTACGTGAGAAAGCAGGAGTGAAAAAATCTAACCTTGCTAAAGAAATTGACGAGGTAATTGATAACCGTACCCTTACCCCTGCCCTTGCTGAAAGTTTGTTGGAGATAAAAAGTATTGCCAACTTTAATATTTACCCCACTAAAAGTACTGCCGCAGGAGAAATTGTGGACGCTGAGCCCGAAGAAGCCGAGTGGATGCTGGATGTATTAGAGTTAATGTTTGATTTATACTTTGTACAACCTGCCAAACTAAAAGCAAAACGCGAAGCCCTGAACAAAAAACTTACCGATAGCGGTAAAAGCCCTTTAGGGGTTGCTGCTAAATAGGTTATATCACATTAATAAAAAAGCCCGATTATTATGTAATCGGGCTTTTTTATTAATGTCCAGAGTCTAAAAACTGATTGATTTATAGACACTGTTTAAATCTTATATTTTTTTCAAACTCCCAAAAGCAAGATGTACGCTATACTCCTATCTTTGCGGCTGAATTAAACAACCTATGGAAGAAATCTTCACCTCGGCGGGCATAATGGCCCTGCTCACACTTACGTTTCTTGAGGTAGTATTGGGTATTGATAACATTATCTTTATCTCAATAGTAACCAACAAATTACCAAAAGAACAACAACCCCGGGCCCGTATGATTGGGCTTTCACTGGCGCTTATATTCCGTATCGCTATGCTACTGGGTCTTACTTGGATTATGAAGTTTGACACACCCTTATTCATTATCAAAGATTTTCACTTTTTGGCTCTTGATATTACTGAGTTTGGCTTTAGCGGACGCGATGCAATTTTATTGGCGGGTGGTATTTTCTTATTAGCTAAAAGTACCAGCGAAATTTATGGAAAGGTGGAAGGCAAAGAGCATGAAGTTTCCGTTAAAGGCAAAGGCGTAAGTTTTAGCAGCATTATTGTGCAAATTGTAATGCTTGACATTGTTTTCTCATTCGACTCTATTTTGACTGCAATCGGTATGACTGATAAAGTAATATTAATGATTATAGCCGTTATCATCTCAATCATTATTATGATGATGTTCAGCGGTGCCATCAGTAAGTTTATCAATGCTCACCCTTCGTTGCAAATATTGGCCTTATCATTCCTTATTATGATTGGTGTTATGTTGATTGCGGATGCGTTCCACAACCACGTACCCAAAGGATATATTTACGCTGCTATTGTATTCTCACTGATTGTTGAAATACTGAATATGCGCATGAGAAAAAAGACCAACGGAACTGAATCGCACTAACAATACGTTTTTGTATAACTGCAAACGGCGCAAAGAACATTTAAGTTCTTTGCGCCGTTTCATTTTAAGGCTGTTTATCTGCTTAAAAGTTAACTCTGTAACCCACATACGGGAATATTCCTATCTGATAAATTACTTTCACTTTCTTCTTATCATTATCCCACTCACGCATTAGTTCATTCTGGGTATTAAATACATTATCAGCAGCTATAAAAAACTGATGGGTTGCCTTTTTCAGGTTACTGTTATAGGCAAGTTTTATATCGCATCGGAAATAATCGGCTGCTTTTTCTTCAAACGCCCTTTTAAAGTCTTTGCGTTCCTCGTTGTGCAAAATACTTTGTTCCACATCTACGGGTATTATTCTGCGGCCCCCCATGTGGGTTAGTTTTATATCTGCTGAAAAAGATTTGCGGTTATCCTTGCCTATTTTAAACTCTTTACCCGCCAATACATTAAACACATGGCCTAAGTCAAAGGCAGTATTGCGCCAAACACCATCACCTCCTTGAAACTTAGAGTCGAAAAGCGATAAGGTGGTTAAAAAGTAGTACGAGTTATTAAAAAAGCGTTCAAACGTAAGCTCCACGCCATAGTTCTCACCCTTACCCCTATTTACAGTGCTGTCTTCCGTTTCAAATGAAAAATCGCCGCCAATATTTACTGTTGAGTAATGCCCCAAACGCGATACCGCTGACACCGGAACATCGTACAGGTATTGGTAATAGGCTTCTACTTTAAAACGCATGGTAGTTTTAATCATCTGTTGGTATCCTGCTACAAAATGCGCACTGCGGGTTAAATCAAGGTTTCGGTTGGTTTGGCGATATCCTCCTGATGTATCTCTAAACTTGTAGGCATAGTACAACAAGGGTAGTGTTTGACTGTGCAATCCTGCTCCAAAGCTTAGTTTTTTATCGCTGCTCATGTGATACAACAAGCCCAAGCGAGGCTCAACCGCATAGGTATTATTAAACGTAAACAATTGATAATACACCCCTGTATTTACATCCAGTTTTGAGCTTGGACGGTATTGCCAATGCACATAACTCTGCACTAACGACGAGCTGTTCTTTTCATCCAAACCTATTCGGTACGATGAATCTCTTGTTTCATATTGTTTTTGGTAGATATTATTGCTTATCAACCTACCTGTAACCCCCACTTTTAACAAATGGCGGGGATTGAATTTATGGGTAAGTGTGTACTGCAGCAATTGCTGGTGCTCAGACGAACGGAACTCCTCATCCAGTTGGTGAGTTTGATTTTTATAATACTCCTCGTTGTACACCTTGCTTCCGCTCCCGGTGGCCGAAAAGATAAGTTTGCCTACTGTTTTGGGTGACAGTTTGGTGGTAAGTGTAATGCCCGATGCATACATACTGCTTCTGAAATCGTTATCCGTTACACTATTACCACCCCATTCGGCAGTATCTTCTTCACTTTCTTTTACTGTAATGCTGCTGGTACCGCCAATGGCCCATATTGACAGGGTATTACGAGACGATACGGGTAAGTTGATTTTGAACGATAAATCCTGAAACTGAGGAATACCATTAAGCCCTACACTTATACCCAAGGCCCTAATTGCCCTAAACGACAAGAAACGGTAGCTTACCAGATACGAGCCTCCTTTTTCTTTCATCAACGGGCCTTCAGTCGTAAACTCCATTCCGTTTAGCCCCGCCTGCAAAGTATGTTCGCGTTTTTCATTGTTACCGCTGCGCATCCTTACATCAAATACAGCAGCTGTTTTATTACCATACTCCGCCGGAAATGCGCCCGTAAAAAAATCGGTGTTTGCCAGCAGGTTGTTGTTTAGTATGCTAAATGCCCCACCTGTAGTTCCTGTTACAGCAAAGTGGTTAGGATTGGGTATTTCTATCCCCTCCAATCGCCATAAAATCCCCATAGGAGTGTTTCCACGCACAATAATATCGTTGCGCAAATCGCCGCCACCCGCTACGCCGGCCACATTGGCGGCCACACGTGCAGGGTCTTGCCGCGAGCCTGCATATCGGTTGGTTTCATTTACCCGCAACGTAGTGGCACTTACCACCGCTAAATCGTTTATTGGTTTCAATTTGTCTTTATCGGCCGTTACCACAACTTCTGTTTGTTGCACCACGTTTTCTTCCAACACAATTTGCAACACAACCTCTTTGCCTGAGTTAACCACAATATCGGTTAGTACTTCCTCCTTATATCCTAAATAGCTGGCTTTAATATCTACACGCCCAATGGGCACTTTTTCTAACTTAAAATTACCATTTTCGTCAGTCACAGCCCCCATCAACGGGTTACTGCTCATTATTAGCACATTAGCACCTATTAGCGGGGTAAGGAGGTTTTTATCCAGCACCGTGCCCCGTATGGTTTGGGTTAGCTGCGCATCTACCTTCGAAACGATTAATAATAAGATAATTACAGTAAGTTTTTTCATAGTTTCCATCCGCCGCAAAAGTAATTTTACCGCTTGCATTTTTTTTATCCATTTTTGCTAAAATTTGAAACTGTGAAAACTGCTGATGCTGAAAAATATATTCCGGCTATTGAAAGGGCACATCATTTTATTGAGAGTAACCTGCAACGCAATTTTAGTCTTAAAGAATTAGCAGACGCAGCTCATTTATCGTACCACCGTTTTGCCCATGTGTTTAGCGAGAATACAAACCAACCGCTTTGGAACTATGTGAAGCAATACCGTTTAAAGTATGCAGCAGGTTTGTTACGACACTCGGCATACAGTATTTCTGATATTGCTGAACTGACAGGCTATGGCGGGGTGCAATCGCTTACCAAAGCTTTTAGCGACCAATTTTCACAATCACCCAAACGCTTTTCAAATTCGCTGATAATTCCAAACAACCACATATTAAGATTTATCCCTAACGACGCTGCTGCAATAGCTACCATGGAAACTGCCTGCTATATTACTGAGCCTGAAACGGAGTATTGGTATTGCAGGGCTACAGAAGAAACCGTACAGGAAAAAATGGTTCAACTGTTTGAAAACGCAGCAATAAATGGTGCTGACATGGGAAGTTTGCGGGTAGCTGCATCATCGCCTGATGTTTATATGCTTACCGCCCCAAATAAAATACGGATTGATGTAGGGTATTGGGTAAAGCCGAATGAACTCTCGCCGTTAATCACAGCAGGGTTGTATAAGAAAACAATTAGCGCGGGTAGATTTTTACACAAAGCATCGAAATTGCCTCCTCCCATGGCCGGGTTGTTTGTTTTTGAGCTGATTGAAAGTGCCAGCAGGTATTCGCTTTCATCCATACGTAATCACCATTCAATGGTGCGGATTAATATTGCAACAGGGGTTCCAACTACTGAGTTTTATATTCCTGTTTTATAAACTCATCGCGGGTAATTTTATACCATGCGTGCTGAGTGTCTTCGTAATCAAACATTTCTATAAACTGTAACCCTGCTTTTTGCAATACCCTGCGCGATGCCGTATTACCTTCATCAGCCATTGCATAAATTGCATCGGCTTGTAATACATCAAACCCATATTGCAACGAGGGTGCAGCTGTTTCGGTAGCATACCCCTTGCCCCAACTGCTTTTAACAAATCGGTAACCAAAATCGTAATAATTGGTGTGGTTGTTCACCGTTTCACGCATCAACTTCAGTCCCGTCCAGCCTATAAATTCTCCGCTTTCCTTTTCAATCACCGCCCACCTGCCGATACTATTATCTACGTATTGCTGCCTGATAAAACGGATTACATTACGTATCTGCTCAATATCCTTCACAGGGTCATTTCCTAAGTACCTATGCACCGCGGGGTCACTATCCATTTTAAACATACCCGTTGCATCCTCGGGCAGCAACTCACGAATAATGAGGCGTTCAGTTTCAGCAATTATTTGCATCGAACAAAAAATTAATCAAAGCGTATGGCTTTTACAGGAGTAATGCGGGAAACCATTAAACTGGGCAACAACATCGCAATAATGCACACCACAAATGCACCCACATTAATAATTATGATGGGGAGTAGCTCAATATTTACAGGCACAAAATTCAAGTAGTACGATTCAGGGTCAAGCCTTATAAAACTTGTTTTCTGCTGATAGTAACAAAAGCCCAAGCCCATTGCATTACCAATCAACAAACCCTGCCCTATAAGATAAGCAGCCTTGTAAAGAAAAATACGTTGTATGCCCCAATCACTGCTACCCAATGCTTTTAAAATACCAATCATATTTGTACGCTCAATAATAAGCACCAGCAAGGCAGTTATCATGTTTATACAGGCCACCAAAATCATCAGCACCATAATTATTACCACGTTGGTATCCAGCAGTGCCAACCAGTCAAAAATTTGTGGTTTAAGTTCACGGGCATTGTATGCTTTTATATTGGGAGGCAACTCTCCGTTCAAGTTATAGGTGGTTTCATCAAGACGCTCAAAATCGGTCAGCATCACCTCAAAACCTTGCACCATACTATCGCCCCAACCGTTCAGTTTTTGTATGTGGCGCAAATCAACCAAGGCAAAGGTTTTATCATAATCCTCGAGACCGGTTTCATACACACCAGATACTGTTAAACCCCTTGCCCGTACAGGCTCTTGTATTAAATACAACGGCACATTATCGCCCACTTTCAAGCGCAGCTTATCGGCCAGTATTTTTGATATTAGTATCTCCTGCCCCGTTATAGAGTCTTTAAAATCAGGCAACTTACCTTCAGTAAGACAGCCTTGCATAAACGTCCAGTCAAACTCCTTATCTACGCCCTTCAACACAATTCCCTCAACATCGGTATCGGTTTTTATTATAGCCGCTTTATGGGCATATACCTGCACATGGGTAACAGGTTCAGTTTGTTTAACTGTTTTTAAAAACGGTTGGTTGCGGTTGATGGGAGTAGCTTCAAACGATTCATTCAGTTCAAGGGCTTTTACCTGTATATGTGCCCCAAAGCCTACTACTTTATCAGTAATTTGGTTTTTAAACCCCGTAAGAATTGCCACAGAGCCTATCATCACCCCTATACTGATAGCGATACCTGCTATACCAATACGGATAATGAGTCTTGAAAACGACTTGGAGCTTTTGCCCGTGAGACGGCGACCTATGTAGTAACTGTAATTCAACCTTTCGCAAAGAAACTACTTTTACCCATGATTTGACAATGATTTTAGGGGCATTTTAAGTCTATTCACCTTTTGTTGATAATACCGTTTTGATTACCCTTTTTTAAAAGCTGAACTTTGCATTGAATTTAAGATTTGCCATGAACCAATACGAAACCTTTTTACGCTTTGTGTATGAAAACGGGGCTACTAAAACCGACCGCACCGGCACGGGAACCCGCAGTGTGTTTGGCTACCAAATGCGTTTTGATTTGAACGAGGGTTTTCCGTTGGTTACTACCAAAAAAGTGCATCTTAAATCCATCATCCATGAGTTGTTGTGGTTTCTAAAAGGCGATACTAACACTAAATACCTGAAAGATAACGGGGTGAGTATTTGGGACGAATGGGCCGATGCTGAAGGTAATCTTGGTCCTGTGTACGGATACCAATGGCGTAATTGGCCGAAAGCCGATGGCGGGCACATTGACCAAATGCAACAGGTATTGGATATGCTGAAAAAAAGCCCCGATAGTCGCCGTATAATGGTAAGTGCCTGGAACGTTGCCGACCTTGAAAAAATGGCGTTAATGCCTTGCCATGCTTTGTTTCAGTTTTATGTGGCTGATAATAAACTAAGCTGCCAGCTATACCAACGCAGTGCCGATATATTTTTAGGTGTACCGTTTAATATTGCCAGCTACGCGTTGCTTACCATGATGATAGCCCAAGAATGCGGGCTTGAATTGGGTGATTTTGTACACACGTTCGGCGATGCCCATATATACAGTAACCACTTTGAACAAGTGGAGCTACAACTAAGCCGCGAACCACGCCCCTATCCCGTAATGAAATTAAACCCCGATGTGAAATCGGTATTTGATTTTACGTTTGATGATTTTAAGCTAGAAAACTACGACCCGCACCCCGCCATCAAAGCCCCTGTAGCGGTATAGTTATCTGTTAATTATACCATCAAAAAAACTTAAACTATAAACAAAAAACTGAACGCTATCTTTGCACTATGTTCAGTTTTGATGAAATCCTTACCGTTTCTTTTACCCTTTTTGCGGTAATAGATGTAATCGGGTCAGTGCCTGTAATCATCTCGTTGCGCAGTAAAATAGGCCATATACAAAGCGAAAAAGTTACGCTGGCTGCTGGAGCATTAATGATTCTTTTCCTATTTATCGGTAAAGAGTTTTTAGGGTTGATGGGAGTTGATTTAAGCTCGTTTGCAGTAGCGGGTTCTATCGTAATCTTTATTCTTGGCCTTGAAATGATTTTGGGTATTGATATTTTCAAAGCCGACCCCGACCCTTCGTCAGGAAGTATTGTCCCCGTGGCCTTCCCTATTATAGCCGGTTCAGGTACGTTAACTACCGTTATCTCTCTTCGTGCTGATTACGGATTGTACAACATATTAGTAGGCATACTCCTTAACCTTATTTTAATTTACGTAGTACTAAAATCTACCAACTTTATCGAGCGTAAACTGGGTAAAGGCGGTTTGCTGGTAATCCGTAAATTCTTTGGGCTTATCCTGCTTGCCATTGCCGTAAAAATATTCAAAGGCAATTTGATGGCGTAGGTCTTAATCCAGTTTTATGGTCACTATTTTACAAACTCCATCTTTGTAACCGAACCAGATATACTCATTCACTCCAACTCTTTGAATACCACCACCTAACAAATCAACTCCATATTCATTTCTTACAGAGTTAATCAATACTTTTCGAGTTTCGTTCCCTTCGCTATCAACTTTTACTACAGCTAAACACGTTTTATCATCCGATTGATCTTCTTTGCTTTTTGAATTATACACACCATTAGTGTAATTCCCAATATTATCAGAAAAAACTATATATATATTATTGGAATCTGTAAATGCTAAGTAATTATCCAATTCAGTGTACATATAAGCGATTTCTTTTTCAGCATACCTAGAAATTACGCTTTGGCTTTTTAAAATTCCTTTATTATCAAAATTGAAAAAAACAATGTTCCCGGAAATTACCTTTGCAATTTTTATATCCCAAGTAAAATTCTCAGACGGTAAACTGGATGTTTTTGCATCACAATCAACTACAAAAAATCCCTCATCTGATTTTTTAATAATATTAAATCTCTCGTCATTAAAGTAGTTCTTATTCTCTTTTTTTATTTTAGAATCTGCATAAGCCTTCCTAAAGTTCTCTGTCGTGTTTGAAAAAGTTGAACAAATTAAACTATCACCCTTTACACTATGCTTTAAGAAAAATATTCCTGCTGGTTTATCTTTCTTTCTATTAAAATTATTATAAAATCCTAAAGCAATTATTTCGTCAGCAACAGAATCATAATGGCATGAAACATATCTGCTATACAAGTTTTCATCGAGAGTGATGATTTTTCCTTCTCCATATTTTATATATTCTGTCTGACTTTCTAAAGAGTAATAGATAGACTGGCTTGATGGTTTGTGGTCGAATTCTTTATTCTTACTAGCGATAGTAACCGTTAACATTTTATCTCCTTTATAATCGTAGTTACTAAAAACTGACTTCTCTAGCTTACTTTCAAAGTCAATTGAATCGCTTTTATCTCTCACAATTTCAACCGCATTAAAATCTAGGTCAAACATTGCTCTTGAAGGATAATAGCTATCTGAAATCATAAAAACAGAGTCAATTGCATTATACCAAACAAATTGATACTCCCAATAACTTATATCATTCTTATTTTCAGGTAATTTAACCTCAAACAACTCTGTAGTTTCAGTCTTAACATCTAAGTTCAATCCGTACGATATTCCATAATACTTTTTCTCAGTATTATCCTTAATAAAATATAAAACATACACACTATTGCCAATATTCTTAATAAGTACAATCTCAGGTGTACCTCCATCCGTCTCCCCCATAAATTCAGTTTTAGCACTTTTAATAAGACTGAACTTACTCTTCTTATCAAAAGCATGGAATCTATATCTATCTGCCCTATACCCCTTTTGATATTCAAGCATTATCAACGTGTCATTAATAAAGCCTAAAACATTAAAGGCTGAGTTATTTTTTCCAATTTTTATTTCATCGCCTGCAGTAATGTTAAAATTTTGTCCAAAAGAACACGTCGATACTATTGAAAACACCAATACTACTATGAATAATAAAGCCTTGTTCATACATTAAATTTTATTCAGCAAAATATACATTACTCTGTATTTGTAAAAATTTACTGTGAGTTTTCGATAAAAAAAGCCGCACAAGGCGGCTTTTTAAAATCAAATCAATTTCTTATTAATTGTTTCCTACATTAAACCTACCCAGTTTAACGGTTTTCTTATAATACCCCAACATAATCAAGCCGTTTTTGGTACGTATGGCATTTCGAGGCAATATTTCCAGCTTAATATCTTTATGCCTTATCATAACTTCTTTAACCATCTCACCATTAGCGTTTATAGTTGCCATAGCCAACACCCTCTTTTTGTACCCCGGCAAATTGCGAACTTTTGTATCACCCGGACGGTAGCTTTTGTAATGGTCGTTGTAGAAAATATACATGTTTTCCTCAGTAGGAATTATTGTATATGAGATCGCGTTATCATATGGATTTCTTGAGTTTCCGGCCTTCTTTATAACCTGTGAATATTTAACACTTCCATCGGGGTTTATACGCATAATTATTACCTCGTTTTTATGGTATGTATAATAACACGATTGCGTAGAAAGTGTAATACCGGGAGCTACACCAACACCACTGCTTTGACTGCAATGCTCAACTTCAAAACTATTCTCAGCCAAAAGGCTTACTCCACCATCTTTGTGCATGAAAAAGTGACGCATAGCAAACGATAGTGGAATTCCGGTTTTTCCTTTTCGTATTTGTCTTTCAGAGGCAAAGTTTGTTAAAAACTCTTTTTCAAAGGGATTGCTGGTTTTTATTACAGGAACAAATGATTTAGGGTTTAATTTAATGAAATAAGTACCTGCTAAATCGTCTGCCCGCCTTGATTCTTCATCTTTATCCTCATAAAAACCTGCAACCAATATATTCCCTTCTTCATCAAAGCTAAAGGCGGCATTGTGAATCCTTACATCTTTACTGATAGTTATTTCATAATCTCTCATTTTTGCACTATCTGCCTCTGGTGAACCAAAGCTAAAGGAATATAGTGTACATCCTGTTGTTGTGTTTCCAATGAAATACACATTGTTATCTTTTATTTTATGGCTGCTCAACGAAGCCTCATCTTCTAAAAGCCTGAATTTTACATTTTCCTTTTCATATACTTTGTTTAGGTCACCATCGTATATAGAAAAATTAAAAGAAAATGGCTCCTTATCTTTTACAGGGTTAGACTGCTCAATTAGAAAGTGCTTTTTATCTTCTGATGCTTTAATTGTAAAATCACCTTTGCTCCCTCTTCTTTTGCCTTGTATGGTTTCAATTTTGTCCCATTTAGTTTCCGGTTTTCCATCAAGACCATATTTACGAGCTAACAGATTAAATTGCTTTTGCTTTTTATCGTACGAAGTTCCAAAAACTATAATTGCGTCGCTTAGCAAAAAGATACTTTCTAATTCTATCCTATCTTTTTTGCTTTCACTGCCTTTCTTTTTGCTAAATTCAATCTCTCTGGTAAAGTCATGTTCCAAGCTTTCTAAATCATACCTCTCAATATATTTTTTCTTCTTCTTATCTTGTTTAATTACAAAGATTCCGCCTTGTGTCTCACCCAAAATATTAAAATCAGTACCCTTTTTCTCAAGTCGGGCTACTTTTCCCCAAGTAACATCAACCCCTTGCGAATACGATAAAATTGAAACCGTCGAAAAAATGAATGCTAAAATAATTTTCTGTAATGTTATTTTCATGCTTATTTATTTGCCGCGAAAGTAATCCAGCAGGGACGTTTATCAAAGCGTGAACTCCCAAATTCGATAAAAAAAGCCGCTCAGGGCGGCTTTTTCAAGATTATTAGTATTTACAGTTACTTCTTTAGTTAACCGGTTCGGCGATACCCATCATTTCTTTTACTTTCTCTACCACAAAATCAACTTCTTCTTTGGTGTTTTGTTTGCCGAATGAGAAACGAACATTAGCTCTTGAGGGATCAACCTTTAGTGTATTAAGCACGTGTGATCCTACATCACTGCCTGATGAACAAGCACTGCCGCCGCTGGCCGAGATGCCTTCCATATCCAAGCGGAATAACATCATTTCTGATACCCGGCTGGGGGGGAATGATACATTTAGTACAGTATACAAGCTTTGGCCATTAACATCGCCATTAAACTTCACATCGGGTATTTCTTCAATAAGACGTTGCATCATATAGCTGCGCAACTCTGTAATATGTTCAATTTCTTTGTCCATATCACGCACGGCAATTTCGAGTGCTTTAGCAAGCCCTACAATGCCATACACGTTTTCAGTACCGCCGCGCATGTTGCGTTCTTGTGCACCACCGGTTATAAAAGGCTTAATTTTTAAACTATTGTTTATATAAATAAACCCTACTCCTTTGGGTCCGTTAAACTTATGTGCAGCACATGCAATAAAGTGGATAGTTGTTTTTTGTAAGTCAATAGGATAATGACCTACTGCTTGTACGGTATCACAGTGGAAATAACAGGAATATTGCTTGCACAACGCTGATACAAGCTCCACATTTAATAAGTTACCAATTTCATTGTTTGCATACATCAGAGATACCAATGCACCGGGGTATGCCGCCATTAATTGCTCAAGATGAGCATAATCAATGTGTCCGTCGGGCATAATATTCACAAGGTGCATTTCAATCTTGCCTTTGTGAGCCAGTTCTTCTACTGTATGCAATACCGCATGGTGCTCAATTGGCGAGGTGATAATATGCGTTATTCCCAAATCAACGGCTGCACAGCGCAGGGCCATATTATCAGCCTCAGTACCACCTGAGGTAAAAAATATTTCTGAAGGGGTTACGTTTACAATTTTTGCTACTCGCTTGCGGGCATCCTCAATCAACGTACGTACAGAACGTCCGTGCGCATGGGTTGATGAAGGATTTCCAAACTCGTTGCGCAATACAGGTATCATTGCATCAAGCACTTCTGCATCAAGTGGCGTAGTTGCCGCATTATCAAAATATACTTTCACAGCTAAGCTTTTAAATTAGTAATGGTTAAACTTATTTTTTACGGGTAGTTGATTTTTTTGCTGGAGCAGCAGCGGTTTTTGCTTTTGCTTTGGGTTTTAGGGTAATATAGCCCATCAACCTGTATGCAAGTTTTGCAAGGGTATATTCACTTAAAATAGTCCCCTTCATAGGGGCACACTCAACTATATCAAAACCTACTACGTTTTTCTCCATAATGGTGCGACGCAACAGCTCTAACGATTCGTTCCAAAACAATCCGTTTGGCTCAGCTGTTCCTACGGCTGGCATTATGCTTGGGTCAAACCCGTCAGCATCAATGGTAATGTAAACATTATCAGTCATTGCTGCTAATGCCTCATCAATCCATGTACTTTCGTTCTTACGGATATAATGCGCATAAAACGTATGAATGTTTTTTGATTTTTTAATCAATTCGGCCTCTTCAATACATTGTGCACGAATACCTGCTTGCACAAGATTTACTCCCATATCGTGTACACGCTTCATAACACTGGCGTGTGAGTATGGATTATCGTGATAAGCCTCACGCAAATCGCTGTGTGCATCCAACTGCAATACGGTTAAGTTTTTATGTTTTGCAGCATGGGCCTTTACCAAACCATAACTTACTGTATGCTCAGCTCCCAGTGATACCACAAACTTTTTATCTGCCAATAGTTGTGCAGTACTTTCTTCAATAAGTTTTACGGCTTCAGCATCTACCGCTTTACCAAATTTAAGAGGCTTAAGGGTGCAAATGCCTGCTTTTTTATACGGCTCAGCATCTAACTCCTCATCGTATAACTCAACAAATTGTGATGCCTTAATAATGGCTTTAGGCCCTTTGGCCGACCCCATAAGGTATGACGAGGTGTATTCGTAGGGTAGTGATTGTATTACAAAAGTGGCGTTGTTGTATGAGTAGTTATCCTCGCCTTCAATGCCTAAAAAGTTTTCTTCGGTATGCAGGTATTTCATTAAATATGTTATGAAAATGCAAATATAAGGCTGTTATGCAATTATGTTCTTTTTTGTAAACATCAAAATACGCTAACTTTACATATTGGCAGCAATGGCGGTTATTGTTACCTTCGTGCCCCTGCCATAAAATTATTAAGTTTATGAAAAACGTTGGTTTGTTTTTTATGTGCATTCTGGCCTTTGCAAAAGGATTGAGTGCCCAAACCGAGCCTACTACTGATGGTACCGCTGCACAAATTACAGTAGGTACTCAACTTGTGTACGAGGTAACTACTGCCTCTGCCAAGTACCAGTTTATTGTTACGGTGAAAAAGCTGGATGACGGGATAACGTTTGACTGGAAAATGACGGCTCCGATTAATAAGAAGGGGACTGTAGTGATGGCAGAAGAAGCTGTTGAAAACGCTGCCGGCTTATTTAACTATTTTGCAACGGATACAGCCCGTTTAAATGATCAAACAAGTGTATGGATTAGCCGGACAATGTGGCGGGAAATGCACAACGAAGACGAAATGGTACTGATTTCTTTAGACAATGGTGAGGCAACCGGCTTCTTTAGAGAAGACGGAGAAGCACATAAAATAAGCTACAAAGGCAAACCTTTAGACATGAAAGTAAGTAATCTTAAATCGCTTACCGATACCCAAACGATAACTGTATGGGAAAATGAAAAGTTTCCAATCATACTTAAAATGGACTTGGGCTGGACGATAGAGCTAAAGGAGATTAAGTAAGCTTCTGCACCCCTACTCAAACACTTTCTACACACATTTTATACAATTCTATCAAACGTTTATACCCTTGTTTTCGTCATTCACGCAAAGCAAACCAAAAACCTGTACCTACAAGCCTTAAACTATCTACCCCATAGCTTAAATCACTTAAAATAAGTTAATTATAAACCATTTAAAAACAACACAATTGCTACAAAAATTTCTTTGTTACGGGTTGCTAATTACGGTTTTATTGATAGCTTTGTTAATGAATTCTTAACACCAGAACCAATTCGGATTATGAAAAAAAATGTACTTATTGTATTATTAATGTTCGTAGCGGGCGTAGCACAAGCCCAGTACTACTACATTGCCAAGAAAGGCGTTGAAGCTGCTTTTGACCCCTTTACATCAACCGGAGCAACTACTGTGCTTAACAAGCCTAGCAACGATGTGCTATCGGCAGACCAAACTATCCCTTTTGCATGGAGCTTTTATGGCAACCCTGTTACAACTTACAAGGTAAGCGATAATGGTTACATTACTTTTGATGCCGCTGCTTCTACCAGCGTTGGCACCAACACTACCTTGCCCGATGTTTCAGGCCCAAACAATGCCATCTATGCTTTTTGGGATGATTTGGAACTAAAAACATTTACTCCAAACGCTAACGCAGTAATCGCTGTTAAAAGCTGGACGTATGGTACTGCCCCAAAACGTATCCACGTAATTCAGTGGATGGGTGCATCACCTTTTGGCCAAGCATCTGCAAGCAACATTGTTTATGCTACTGTTCGTTTGTACGAAGGTGGCAACTTTGATGTTGTTAACAGCTACGGCTTTGGAACTTTCACAGGTTCTATAGGTTGCGAAAACGGCGACGGTTCCATGGGTACTACCGTTAGCGGAAGCCCTAACCGTAACTTCGGTGGCAACAACGGTTCATACGATGCTACAAAATCAGATGTGTTTGAATTTATCATGGGTACACAAGCTACACGCGACATAGCCATGGTTTCATTAAGCACTCCTGCCATTGTTAGCATTTCTGCCGGTGCTACCATCAGCGGTACACTTTCTAACTACGGTAGCGCAGCTATTAACTCTATAATGCTTAACTATAGCGTTGATAACGGTGCCCCTGTTAGCCAAAAAATAACTTCATTAAACATTGCACCAAACGGTGGTACTTATAACTTCTCACACCCAACCAAAGCTATGCTGCCTGCAGCAGGTCAAACATATTCTATTAAAGTATGGGTGAGCGAGATTAACGACAATGCTGATGAAAACAACGCAAACGATGAAATCACAACTTCAGTGTTTGTAAACAACGGCATTTCAGGAACTAAAAATGTATTGGTTGAAGAAGGAACAGGCGCTTGGTGCGGATACTGCCCCGATGGTCACCTTCGTATGAAAGATATCAAAACCCAAACTCCTTCAGTTGTTGCAGTAATGCACCACAACGGCGACGGTATGACTAACACTAACAGTAACACTGTAAACAGTGCTTATGCTACCGGTTATCCTTACGGTATGATTGACCGTACTTTGTTTGCCGGTGAAGCTACCGTTGGACAAAACCGCGGTTTGTGGGCCAGCAGGGTTGCTACTCAAGCAAACGTACCTGCTCCGCTTGAAATCAAAATCACTTCAAAAACTTTTGACCCTGCTACCCGTAAAATTGATTTTACTGTTGAAGTTAAATCAGTTGACTATGTAAAAGGTGATATCCGTATCCACGCTATGGTGGTTGAAAACGGTATAGTAGGTGCAAGCAACAGCAACTTTAACCAACGCAACTATTACAGCAGTGCAGGTGCAGCAGCAGGTGGCGCAGGTCACGCTCTATACAACCAGCCTGATCCTATTATCGGATACAGCCACGAGCACGTAGTACGCAGCATTATTTCAGGTGCTTGGGGAACATCAGGTGTTGTTCCTTCATTGGTTGCTCCTAACGCTACTTATACTCAAACTTACTCATACACTCTTCCTGCTGAAACCAGCGTTACTCTACCTAACGAAACTACAGCCAGAAGGAGCATGAACAAAGCAGACTTTATTGATTTGGTTGCTTTTGTATCATACTATGATGATAACGCAGTAAAACGCCAAGTAATCAACGCAACTGAAGTTGGTTTGTTCGGTGGTTACAACAGCGTTGAAAACGTAAGCAAAAACTCTGTAGCTACTAACGTTTATCCTAACCCTGCTTCAGGTTTAACAACTGTTGACTTTACTTTTGACAATGCTGCTGAAGCAAGCATCGAAGTATATGATATGTTGGGCGTAAAAGTACTAACCGTGAAAGAAGGAAGCTTCACTTCAGGTCAACACTTCGCATCGTTTGACGCATCTAGTCTTAAAAACGGTTTGTACCTTGTACAAATTAAAGTTGATAACCAAGTTGCCGGTGTAAGCAAGTTTGTAGTTAACAACTAAAATATTTTTTTAATAAATAAGCCCCTGCCCTGTGAGGGTAGGGGCTTATTTTTTTGTATTTGATAGCAAACTAAAGCAGCGTTTCCAAAACTCAGTATGTCAAATACACAAATACAAAAACCACCAAAGGTGATTACACAGCAGGAAGACCAACTGATAAAAGACTGTTTGGCAGGCAAAAGAGCTGCCCAAAACAGGCTTTTTGATAAATACGCGCCTAAAATGTTGGGTGTGTGCTTCCGCTATACACAAACTGCTCACGAAGCAGAAGATGTGATGCAGGATGGTTTTGTAAAAGTGTTTAACAATTTAGGAAGTTTTAGACGCGAAAGTTCTTTAGAAGCATGGATAAAACGCATAATGGTGAATACCGCCCTTAATCACCTTAAAAGTACTCGCAGGCTACGCATGGAAGAAGATATATCAGTAGCAGAAAATGCGCTGGATGTATCAGTAATTCAGCTTCACGATATAGATGCCGAGATACTGATGGGATGCATACAGCAACTGCCCGCAGGATATAGAGTAGTGCTGAATATGTTTGCCATTGAGGGGTATGCGCATAAAGAAATTGCTGAACAGTTGGGGATTACAGAAAGTACCTCACGCTCACAATTTGCCCGTGCAAAAGAATTTTTACGTAAGAAACTTGATTCGCTAAAAAAAACTGAACAGCATTATGAAAGAAGAAGAGTTCAATGAGTTTTTGCGCCAAAAGGCCGAAGGCTTTGAAATTACCCCCTCATCGGGGTCGTTTGCTTCGGTAATGCGTAAAATGGAGAACAAACGCAAAAAACGCGGCCTTATCATTTGGTTACCCTTGCTGGCAGCTGTATCGGCAGGTATATTAGCTATTGCTATACAAAGCAACAATACCCCATTGGCCCCCGCAACTGATAATACCGCAGTGGCTACTCCGCAACAGCCCGTTACCGCTGATAAAAAACAAAACAGCACTACCACTGCTGAAAACACCACCGGCAACCAACAGGCTATTACTAGCAGCACCACTTCAACTGATAAGAGCTTTGCGGGTTCACAACAGGTTACTCCTAAAAACACCCGTAACACTACTATTAAGACGCCTGACATAACTGAAACCCCTGCTAACAATAAGAAGGACGAAGTTTCAGCCATTTATACTGAAGTAGTGGAAGATACAAAGCAAACACCTGTTATAGTTGTTGACAGCAGCAAAACTGTGATTGCTCAAAGCGATGTAATCCCTCCTACTGAGATTGTTGAGAACGAGAAAACTAATGAGCTTGCTGAAATGCCCGACCCTAAAACTCAAACCATAAAACCTGAAAAGAAAGGTAAAGGATGTAATTGCGGCGAAAAATGGGCGATAAGTGCATACTACAACCCCTTTGCAGCTGATTATTACAGAACAATTTCAAAAACAGAGCCCACAAGCAGCAACACTACCACCCCATCAAACAGCATCAGCACATCAAACTACCAGAGGTATAGCTATGAGCACGATTATTCGTACGCTAACGGATTTGATGTAGGAACTAGGGCAAACTATAAGTTTACAAGCCATTTTGGAGTAAGTGCGGGCATCTCGTACAGTAAACGTGACATAACCGGTTACTCTAAAATAACTGCTATTGAGAACGACTCCGTTGAAGACATTTACTACGACCCTACAACCAATCAACCATACACCCTGTACAGAAATGTGTATGAAGGCGAAAAGATTGTAGACGAAGCCTATACAACTACATTACAAAGCATTAAAATACCTGTTGCCTTTACCTATTCGGCACAAAAAAACAAATGGGGCTTTGATGCCGAAATCGGCGGTTCGTTAGATTATTTGTTCTCAGCAAAAACAGAAACCAAAGACTACATTAAACCTGCACAGTTTAACTTAACTACTTCTGCTGAAAACGAAAACGTATCTACAGCGCCTTCAAGCAATTACCGTAAGTGGAATATTATGGCATCAGTAGCCGGGTTTGTTACATATAAACCGGGTAAGTGCTGGGGTATTTATTTAGGTCCGCGTGCTACAGCAGCACTACGCCCTATTAATAACAACAGCAGCAACGGGGTGCAAAAAGAATTGCCTTTGTTTATAGGATTTGAAACCGGATTGAAAATTAATTTATAACCGGTGCAGCGTACTAAAAACAGTTACTGTCATACTAATACAAACTATAATAAAACTATGAATATATTATCTGCATTAAACCCAAAAAAAGCCATAACCGTAATTGCAATTATGGCTGCTATTTTAGTAACTGCATGCAAAAGCGAGCCACCCGCTCCTCCTGTAACTCAATGCGAACTAACAGGAACTTTTGAACGTGCTGAAGGTTTCAATACCTTTTACGGTGAGTATTTTATACGTGTTGAAGACGGCAGCCTTATCTACCCTTGCGTTGTTGAAGGTAACACCATTAATCAACGTGATGTTTACGATGGTATGCCAATAACCCTTACGTATAAACTAATTTCAACCGAAGAAGGTGCTTGCCAAGTTAATAGCAGCATTTTGCCCGGCGGTTGTGTAGTACCTCCCCAAGCCCGTATCACTTGTATATCTGAGCAAGTAGTAAGGTGCGGCACCGGCGGATGGTGTGGTACAAGGTAAAAATATTAAAAATACAAACTTTTGATTATCTGCTTGGCCCCGAAAGGGGCTTTTTTATTTTGTAAACAATTGAAAATAAACAAAATAAATTAATAAATCGTGCAGCATTATTATTACAAATACTGTCAAATAAATATCAACTATAACAAATTAAAACATGAAAACAATTATTCATCAAACAACAAAACTGGCAGTAATCTGCGCCATGTTTACAATGACCGTATTTTCATCGTGCAAGCAAGACCCTGTTCCCCCACCGGATAACGGCAACGGTAAAGGCGACTGCAAACAAAGCGGACGATTGGCTTATGCGACCTGCACTGCAAGTATTTTTAACGACCTATGCATTGTGCCAGATAACGAGGATGTGTACTTGGTACCTTGCGAAAGCACAGCGGGCAGCCCACAGTTTATGAACGAAAACGAACCTATTAACTTTTCGTATGAAGAAATACCCGCTGAGGAATGTTCATGCAGAGAGCGCATCGTTTGTACTGCTGTACCCGATAAACCGGTGAAATATGTTCGCATTACTTGTATTGAGCAAACACCTGTTACCATCCAGCATTAATTATAGGCTGGATGCAGCTTATTGAATCTTACCAGTGTCATATTATTAACCAAACTAGAATTATGAAAAACAACATCTTACACTTAATTGTGATGGTTTGTATTGTTGCCTTTTCGGCTTGTACAAAACCACCGGTTGACCCTCCAAACGACCGCGATTGCAGATACAAAGGAAAGTTTGAAACAGCTGTATGCGGTTGGGGCCTTTATGGCAGCTACTGGATACGCTTAGAAGACGGAACCTTGTTGCAACCCTGCGAAAGCGACATTAACATTGATGCAAGCCTTATTTATGAAGGCCGCGAGGTTGAAGTGGATTATTATGCTGTGAAACCCAACACTGTTGATTGCAACAGCTTGTTGAATTGCTTGGCTTGGCCCGGTGAGCATACTAATGCCCACATTACTTGCATGAAACTATTGGGCGAAAATCCTAAAGAGGAGCCCAGCGGTGATTGCAAAGAGCAAGGTATTTTGCATGACTGGACAGGTAAACTTGACGGCTGCGGCTGGATGGTTGAACTAAACAACGGTGAAATGCTTGAGTTGAATGAGGGTGCTATTGATGAAACTAAGTTTTCTGACGGTACTCCTGTATTAATTGGTTACAAAACTGTTTACAGGGCTAGCAATTGTATGGCCGGCACTCCTGTAGAGGTTACTTGTATCCGCGTTGCAAACACAACACAAAACTAATAACATTTTTCATGTAGCTGGTAATGAAAAACCCTGCCCCCGAAAGGGGAGCAGGGTTTTTTCTTATACTTTTTACAGTAGTATTAGTCTTCGCGGCTGGCGCCCATGTACATCATTACATAATACATCAAAGTACCTAATGACGATAACGCAGCTACTACGTAGGTTGATGCCGCCCAATTTAAAGCCTTGCGAGATTTCTCTAACTCGTCTTGGTAAATAAGACCTGAGCTTGTAAGCCATGCCAATGCACGTTTGCTTGCATCAAACTCTACAGGTAAGGTAATAAAAGTAAACAGTGTTGTTAATGCAAACAACACCACACCTATGCCTAACAAAGTGGGTCCCATGTTAAACATCAGAGCGATAATACCACCCAAAATTATAAATTGCATATAGCGCGACGCGATGCTTACCGGGCCTGCCAATAAACTACGAAACTCAAGCCAGCTGTACGCTTTAGCGTGTTGTATTGCGTGACCGCACTCGTGGGCAGCAACAGCAGCAGCCAATACACTGCGTCCGTGATAAACTTCAGTGCTTAGGTTTACTGTTTTATTACGTGGATCGTAGTGGTCAGTTAGCTGACCTTCCACCGAAATTATTTTCACATCGTGCAAGCCGTTGTCGCGTAATAAACGCTCAGCAATCTCACGTCCGCTAAGACCGTTTCTTAATCCCTCTTCACTCATTTTTCGTGCTACCGACCTAAACCTCATGCTCACAATAAGGCTGGCTATAAAGGGTATCAGTACTAAAACTAAATATGCCATTTTTCGTATTTAAATTATTGTATAACCTATTATTCAAAACTAATACCACACTTTAGCCGCGTGTGGCAAAGCGCACTATAAGTACAATAAGTGCTACCAGAAACATAAGGATTGAGACACGGTTTATACCGTGCATCACCCGCAGGTTAAAGTTCTCGGTTTTGTTTTGGTCTTTGCGCCAAAAAGTAATGTAAGACAAGAATTTACGCCACATAATCACCAATTACCCGCCAACCTTGGCGATTGTTTTTTGTAGTACGAAGATAACCATTTATCTAAATCTGTTTATTTGATTACCCCATGTAATACATTTGTTTAAAATTAAACCATAAACCCGCAAGCATGAAAAAAATATCATTGTATTTGTTTTCGGCTGCCATTGCGTCAGTTATTATTGCACCCGCGTGCAAAACAACCGACAGTAAAGAAGCTAAAATGGCATATCCCGAATCAAAGAAAACCGAAACAAGTTTTGATTATAGCGGCACTAAAGTAGCCGACCCTTATAACTGGCTGGAAGCTGACGGCTCTGCCGATGTGAAAAGCTGGATTGACTCACAAAACGTATTTACCAAAAACTTCATCGAAGCAATCCCTTTTAGAAATAATATCCGCAAGCGCTTAGAAGAGATTTGGAACTACCCCAAATACTCAGCACCCAGCAAAAAAGGCGATTACTATTTCTTCTCTAAAAACGACGGGCTGCAAAACCAATCGGTAGTGTACCGTCAAAAAGGATTAGAAGGAACTCCCGAAGTTTTTATTGACCCTAATACCTTATCGGCTGACGGTACTGTAGCGTTGGGCGGCATGGTGTTTAGTAACGACAATAAAAAGGTAGCTATCTCTACTTCAAAATCAGGTTCTGACTGGCAAACCGTTACGGTGTATGACGTTGAAACCAAACAACCATCAGGAAGTGATGAGCTAAACTGGGTAAAATTCAGTTCTCCGGCTTGGAAGGGCGACGGTTTTTATTATACCCGTTACCCTGCTCCAAAAAAGGGAGAGGAATACTCAGCAGCCAGTATCAACCCAAGTATCTGTTTTCACAAATTGGGTACTCCGCAAAGCAGTGATGCGGTAATTTATACCGACCCAAAAAACCCGTACCGCTATTACGGTGCTCAGGTAACCGATGACGAGCGTTTCTTGTTTATTTACATTTCGGCAGGTACGCACGGTACCGCTGTTATGTACCAAGACCTTAAAGACCCTAAAAGCAAACTAACCATGCTTTTTGACGGGTTTGATAACAACTACGGCATTATTGAAAACGTAGGCGATAAATTATTGGTACACACCGATAAAAACGCACCCAAATACCGTTTAGCCCTTGTTGACCCTAAAAACCCTGCGGTTGAAAACTGGAAGAATGTATTACCCGAGGGCGAAGACTTGCTTGAGGGAGTTAGCACAGCAGGCGGCAAATTGTTTGCTGCATACTTACACAAGGCTGCTACCAAAATGGTACAATACACCTACGAAGGCGTAAAAGAACGCGATATACAAATGCCTTCAATCGGTTCGGCGGGTGGATTTAGCGGTAAAAAAGAAGATACCGAGGTGTTTTATACCTTCACTTCATTTGTTTATCCTCCAACTATATACAGATTCAATATTGCGACAGGTGCATCTGAGGTTTACAAAAAGTCAGAAGTAAAATTCAATTTTGATGAATATGAAACCAAACAAGTAACCTACAAAAGCAAAGACGGTACCGAAGTGCCTATGTTTATCGTTCACAAAAAAGGCTTGAAGCTTGACGGCAGCAACCCTTGTTTGCTGTACGGTTACGGTGGGTTTAACATCAGCCTTACTCCTTCTTTCTCAATATCACGTATGGCATTGCTTGAAAAAGGCTTTGTATACGCAATGCCCAGCTTACGCGGTGGCGGTGAGTTTGGTGAAGACTGGCACAAAGCGGGTATGCTTGAGAAGAAACAAAATGTGTTTGATGACTTTATTGCCGCTGCCGAATATTTGGTAAAAGAAAAGTATACGGGCAATGATAAACTTGCCATTGAAGGCCGCAGCAACGGCGGTTTATTGGTAGGTGCTTGTATGACCCAACGCCCTGATTTGTTTAAAGTGTGTTTGCCGGGTGTAGGCGTATTGGATATGCTTCGCTACCACAAAAGCACCGCAGGCTGGGGATGGGTGGTTGAATACGGTTGTGCCGACAGTGCAAAAGATTTCAGCTATTTGCACAAATACTCTCCGCTACACAACATAAAAGACGGGACTAAATATCCTGCTACTCTTGTAATGACAGGCGACCACGACGACCGTGTAGTGCCTTGGCACTCGTTTAAATTTGCAGCCCGTTTGCAGGCAGCACAAGCAGGCAACAACCCTGTAATGATTCGCATTACTACAAAAGCAGGGCACGGCGCCGGCAAGCCCACCAGTTTGGTAATTGAAGAAATTGCCGACGTGTATGCCTTTATGTTTAAAAACATGGGCTTGCAATACTAATTATCCTTAGAAACTTAAGTTTTTAGTACATATCCTAATACTACTTTTCATTTGAGTTTAGAGCGGGGGCGAAAGCCCCTGTTTTTTTTTATTTTATGTATAAGGCAACCTCAATCACTAACTTCGTGTCTATTACATAAAATAGATGCGTACATTACTGCTTATTTTGTGTTGTGTGTGTTGTGTAAGAGCCTTTGCTACCCACATTGTTGGTGGCGAGGTACTTTACAAACACATTGGCAATAACAGGTATGTGGTTACGCTTAATTTATTTGTTGATTGTGTAAATGGTAACCCCGGTGCCATACAACAAGACACCACTGCCAACATTACCTTCTTTAGCGGTGCCGACAGTACTTTACTTTCATCATTATGCCGTTCAGTACCGCGTACACCACCCCAACGCATTACTAAACTTAATTACAACTGCATTGATTTACCGCCCAATGCTTGCGTAAACAAATACGAGTACATTGATACGTTTGATTTACCCCCCATACCGGGCGGGTACATTATTGCTTTCCAGCGTTGCTGCCGTAACAACACCATCAATAACCTGATTACACCCGGTGCTACCGGAGCAACTTATTGGACTCACATACAAGACACCGCTGGCGGTGGGTATAACAACAGTGCTGATTTTAAAGAACTTCCTCCCAATTTTTTGTGTACCAATGCTCCGCTGATTTTTGACCATTCAGCTACTGATATTGATGGAGACTCATTGGTGTATCAATTGTACCACCCCTTTCACGGAGCCAGCGATATGAACCCCCGCCCCAACTTTACAGCGG
>WBUH01000021.1 GCA_008933805.1 Bacteroidota bacterium | reverse complement strand
GGATATTGCTGTACGACCCCCAAAGCCCTAACCACCCGTTATCGGAAACAGAACCCCAACCCGCCCCCGATGGTGCTGAAAATAGCCACAAAGCGAAAAATGTGCGCCAAAGCAATCTTGTAAACTCTTTAGAAAAGAGTAATATACAGTCAATACCCTGTGAATTGGGGGATAACGGGATAGAAAACAATAGCGGCCAGCCTCCTTTGTCGGCTGATACTGCAAAGCCTCTTGGACTTTTCTCTTGTACACCCCTCAAAGCAGATGGTTGTGTGGAAAACCCACCCTTATCCACAGACGAATTTCCTGAACAAAGGTTGGGCGGCGGCGCGGCGGCCAAAAAATACCCCGCATGGCAGTTGGCAATGGTGTTGGAGTTTTACCGCTATGCTATCAGCACCCTGTACCCCTACCACCAGTTTGACACGGAAACAGAGCGTAAAATCAAAAACAAGCTGTTTAACCACGTGTACGGCAGTTTTAAGCAACCCCTTACCCGTGAGGATTGGGAAAAGTACCAACAAACCTTAATCCAACGGGTGGATTTGATAGCGGCATGGAAGGAGCGGCCATTGGAAGGGGATAAAACCAAAAAGTACCAAGAGGGTAAGTTTTTGGTGAACCCGATTACCTTTTTTGACAACAAATGCCCTTACGGGTTTATCCAAACTGAGCAATGGCTGCTATTGCAGTACAAACGAAAGGCACTGATTAAAGCAGAATTAGAACTTGACAAAGCCCGCAAAGAATTGTTGACTGATACCGACCGCTTAAAAGTGTACCGCAAGTGGGAAACCCGCTTTAAGAATAAGAAGTTACCCGAAGCGGAAGCAATGTTTTACCACGCTATGGCAAACATCCAAAAACAATGGGCACTGCAAAAACAACGTGTTGTTGCCCGCTAACCGCTAATAAAAACGTAAGAAAATGGAACAAAACCCGCATTTTATAAAGAAGCAGCAGGGGTACAAAACCCGCGCAAAGTATAAACTTATCATCTACTTTAAAGATAAAGCCCATTTACCCGAAGGAATGCAGCACACCACCTTGTTTTCATGTGAATACAGGGATAAGAAAGGGGATACAGGACTGTATGCACTAAAAGGACTGGTGACAGGCCGTTATAAAGGAAAATTCTTAACCGCCCTTATTTACGATAACCAAACGGGAGTGTTGCTGCACAAATGGGTGTTTGACGGGATAAAGGACGAAAAGAGACTATGAACCAACAACGTGTTGTTGATAGCTGGCAGGGTATGGGAGCCATTCCCCCCGACCGAATTATGTATAGAATCAGCTATTCGGATGCTCAGGCATTGGTGTGGTTACTGCACAAACTAATTGTAAATGGATATATAGGGTTGCCACCCATCCACCAGCGCGCTTACAGGGCGGCTGTGTTATTGGCTGAACCCTTGTATGTAAAGCTGCAAACCATAACGAAGAAGCCCTTTGCAAAGCGTAAAACCATAGCTATCAACCAAAAAATGGCCGAAGGGTTGATGCTGGCGTATGAAAAGGGGTATTTAAACAACGTGTTGTTGGACGTTGCTGAGCCTGTTAAGGGGTATTATTCGGGGGTGTTGTACTTGCTATATGCTGAATTAATGAAGTACTACCCCTTATAAACAACAAAGGCAGGGTTGCCCCGCCTTGTTGGTGTCCATAGTTAGGTTAATAATCTATTTACTTACTGTAAAACAAACATACTAAAATTCAAACATTGAAATGGCAAAAAGGGTATTATTAGTAAGCAAGAATTTAAGCACATTGAAGAATGAATATGAAGTGTCGGAAAAGGTGATGAGAAAGTGGCTGCTGAAAGTGCCCCACTTACAGGTGGATGATAGGGACACTAAAGATTATACTCCAAAGGAAGTAGAGATGATATACAAACACTTGGGTGTGCCGGGCAAGGAGTTTGAAGAGCAATAAAAAAACCAACAACAAATCCAATAAAAATAGGGTTCTTTTTCTTCCTATTTCAGCATATTCAAGCCGATTTTATCCATTTGCATCAACAACACGTTGTTTTAGGAACCCATAATTCCCATCCCCTGCACCTTTGCTCTACCATTACGAGTAAAGATGACAGGACTTAAAACATTAGCCGCAGTCGGAGCGGTATCAGCTATCGGCTATACCGCCCTGCGCCTGTCAAGGATTTATAACAGGGTAGAGAGTTTTTTCAAACTCCCCACCGTTCACGGTTTAATAGACCGCCGCTATATACGGGTAATAATCCCCGCCGATATTTTTAACTACACAGGCCAAAACCTTTCGGCAAAATCCCTTCATATTGTAGTAAAGTACATCGACAAGAACAACAACGAGGTGCCGATGGGTATCAGCCCCGCTGCTGAGAAACCCCTGCTGTTAACCCAAGGCCAACGCTCCACCCCCCAATTTACATTGGACATTGACCCTATGGCCTTTTCAGCCCTTACCGCCACTACTCAAATAAAGGTGTACACACGGTTTACGTGGGGGTTAATCCCTGTGAGCATTTCCAAAGTCATGCGGGTTAACGACCTAATCCCCCAACCCATTATTAGCATTATACAAGCCCTTTTAAAAACCATCGGCTTAGGCAATGCCCACTTTACACCGTTGCCCCAAAAAGCAACGATAAAAAGACTGGGGGACGTATTATGATAGGCCCTCACATTGACCCGCGCTTTGAGACCCAAGTACCCGTTTACTTTTTAAACGGTTTGGGACTGACTGCCGCCACCCAACGGCGGCTGAAAGATATTACCCCGTATTTGGGGTATTTCCCTGTGCCTTCGGGCGACGACGAACCCTACAACAAAGGCGAATACATCCGAACAGGTAAGGTACTCCAACTGATAGACCAAAAGGTACGGAAGTACAAAACCGACACGCAAAAATTCGCAAAAGAAATCATTTCAAAAGGATTGTCGCCCGACCGTGCGGGGGATGTAAAAGAGATTTGCAGGCGTTTGTACCAATGGTTGATAGACCATGTGCAGTATAAACAAGACCGTGCAGGCCGCGAGGAATTACGCCGCCCTGCAAGGGTAGTGAAAGAAGCCCGCAACGGGGTGGACTGCGACTGCTTTACCTATTTTATCTCCACTGTCCTTACCAACCTTTCCATTCCCCATTACTTGCGCATCATCGCCGTAGGCAAAGCCAGCAACTACCACCATATTTATGTGGTAGTGCCTAACCAAAAAGGCAGCCTTGAGCCTTACCGCGACAAACACCGCTATACAGTGGTTGACCCTGTGCTGGACACCTTTGATGCAGAACCCGACCAAATCACTGCTTACCACGATTACCCCATGATTAATTATACCACCTCCTTACAGGGCATCCCCTTAACAGGGTTGGACGACCTGTACCAAAAATTGGCAGCCACACGGGCTGCCATGCAGCAAAACCCGCAATCCTACTATAAGGCAGGTATCAACCCAACCAATGCCATCCCACTAATTACCCAAGCCTTGGATGCGTGGTACACCCCACGAAGGGGAGACGTATTAAACAGGCTTGCAGAGCTTGACCATACGATATATACGGGCATGAACGGGGTACCGATGAACGGCTTTTTTAAAAACGTATCCAATGCCGCTAAAAAAGTGGTGAATGAAGTAAAAACCGTTGTTCAAACCGCAGTAACCGACCCCAAAAAGTTAGTCAACCAAACCATTGACCAAGCCAAGCAACTAATAGATAAAGCTATCGACTACGGTCGCGAAGGGGTGTTGTTTATCCCCCGCAAAGCCTTTTTAGCATTGGTAGAACTCAACGTAAGGGGTATGGCTACTGAGTTTAAAAAAGGCTTGTCCGACCCTGCCATTTCTGACCGCATGAAACGGGTATGGGAAGGGGATTTGGGAGGCAACTTTTCCAACTTTACCTCTGCCATCAATACAGGGGCATCCAAACCCTTTTTATTCGGGTTGGGCGCATTGTACGGTGAGCCTGTTACAGTGGCCAGCTTAATGGCTTCCGCAGGTGCTATCATTGCAACAGTAAAGCCAATCCTTGATGCCATCGGCAAGGGGGTACAGGTAGTCAATCAGGGCAAGGATATTATCCAAAACTTTACCAATAAAGGCAGCACCAGCCCCATATCCATCCCTGCCAACACTACTTCTATCCCAAGTTTACCCGCTACTGTCCCTTCTTACCCCGCCCCAACGGGAGTAAACCCCAATTACAGCCAACAAACCAGCTACGATGCCCCAACGGGGGTTAACCCCACCTACCAAAACCAGCCTGCCACTAATAGCGGCAGCGGCAATGGTAAAACCCTTTTAATCGGTGCGGGGGTAGCCACAGGTTTGGTGCTGCTGTATGCAGCCACCAAGAAAAAGAAAGGCGGGCTGAACGGTTTGCAGGGTAAGCGTTCAAAAGGCAACCCAAAAAAGCGCAGTAAAACGGGTAAAACTTCCTCCATCACCTTCTAATCCAACACAACCATAATGAGTACATCATTTTCACTAAAAGCCTACACCAACCCAACGGTGTTAAAACAAGTCGGCTTGCAGATTTTGGGCGGCACGGGCGGCCTTGTCATTGCCCATCAGATTGATAAAAGAATGAACGCCCAAAAAGGCTTGGCCGTTCCCTTAGTATTGCTTGCAGGCGGTGTGGCAGGCATTGTTTATTACTTTGTCAACCCGCCCAAAGCCACCGATAAATTAGGCAGTTTTTTACAAGGTACTTCCGTAGGTGCGGCAGTGGTGGGCGGCCTTAAATCCATGCAATACGGTGCGGAGAAGCTATCCACCATGGGCGGTTTAGGCCGTTTGCGGGGCTTTATCTCCCCCGAACTGTTAGAAAAATTCAAAGCCACAGTCCCCACCATTAGCGGTATTGGAGAAGTGCCCAGTTACACCAACGACCCGATGGCTTCTATGATGGGCTTGGGTAACTATTACTCCAACAACTACTACGAACCCGAACCCACTGATACCGTATTAACCGCAAAACCCATTAACGGCAACGTTGAAGCCGTTGACGTAGTATCGGAAGTGCTTTAACCAGTCCACGGTCAACAAATGATAGTCAACAGTCGATAGTCCACTGTCCACAGCAATACCGTTGACCGTCGTCCGTGGACTGTTGACTATTACCAACCCCTAATAACCATCAACTAACAACCAACCACTAACAACACCAACAAATGAGTGTAATACGACGCAACCCCAATTTTTCCGCAGGGATTTCCCAATTCCTGCTTGACCAAATCGTTAAAGGCAAGGCAGGCGAAGATGTAAAACGCCACTACGAGGCGGGCAATATCGAGTTTATTGATATGAGCTTTAAAGTACGCTACAAATTAGGCGCAATGGCAGCCTCTGCCAATGCTACGGTGAACATTATCGATACTACCCTTGCCCGTACCGAAGGCCGTACCGATTTGCACCAAGGTATTTTGCCCGGCAAGATGCCCTTTGCCATCGGTGCCATCCGTTTGGCCTATGCCGAAACCGCAGGTTTACCTGAAACAGGGGTGTACAAAAGCCGCAAGTATGCTTTTAACATCACCGCAGCCGCAGGCGAACAACCTCTTTTAGTGCCGTACTTATTGCAAAACAGCCGTTTTGAGCTGTGGCAAGGTTCGCGCAGGCTCTTAAACGAGCAAGTGGAAACCTTTTTTGCCGATACCGACCAAATCACCGAAGCAGGCCACCTGTTAGACTGTTTAACCCTCGATAACCCTAAATTATTGATGCCCGACGAAGCTCTTTCAGGTATCATCATCCCGCCCTTAACAGGCGCATCGCTGGTAGCTGACAGTTGTATCGAACTGAAAATTATCGGTACTGCTGCCCAATTACGCAAAACATCTGCTGTTTAACCTGCCATCACCCAACGGGGGACGGTATAAGCCGCCCCCCTTTTTTAACCACCCATGAGACGATTAAAGACATTAAACATCAGTTTGGCGGCTGCTACGGCGGCAGGTACTTATTCCTATACGTTCACCGCAGATAAGGACATGGCCTACATATCGGCCATTGCAGTTGCAGAAAACAAACGCAATACCGCAGACATCTACCGCATCGGCTTAAAACCGACCAACGGCGGTGATATAGTGATAGACGTTTGCAACCGTGCCTTTTGGGTAGTGGATGCTGCAACGCCGATAAACGAGCGGATGCTGTATTTAGGTGAGGGCGGCATTATCGCCCAAGGCTACCAATACACCGTATCGGTCACCATTGTAGAGAACCTTGTCGGCGCACTGAATTTGGACATGGTATTTGACCAACGCAGCTAAAGGCTATGGTAAATTGGGAAGACTACAAATACACGGGCGATAACGACAGTTTTCCGCACGAAGGATATTCGGGGTACAGTGTCGAAAACACAGGAACGGTCAACGTAACCTTAAACGATAACACCCTGCTCACTCCCGGGCAGGAACGTGTATTTCCCTACTTTGAAAACCACTATTACAAAGGGTCGGTACGCCTTAGTTGGGCATCCGCAGCAGGCACTAAAAACATTACCGTTAGAGCCTTTCGGATAAGCTGCTGATTCAGTCCACGGTCAACTGTCCACAGTCAACAGCAAAACCGTTGACCGTCGTCCGTGGACTGTTGACCAATTACACTAATCCCTAACAACTAACAACCACCAACGAACAACCAAAATGCAAACCCCCTTCGGAAATACCCCCAATACGACCAATTATAACACCTACGGAGCCGCTATCGGTTCAGGGGAAGGTTTTGTATTGGATAGGGTTGCGGGGGCAAAACTGGCCTTTTCGGTGCGGAAATTATCCGCCCTTTACAATGGCAGTTATGCCCGTATCAGAAGGCCGTATGACAATATGGAAACCGATATAACCACCCCATACGGGGGCTTTATAGCCCCACAGGCGGCAGTATCGGACGGTAGCGGGTTGCAAGGTTGGCTTTCGGGTGCGGACGGTGCAGGGGTACGATGGTACGACCAAAGCGGGGCAGCCGCCCATTTAACCCAAAATACCGCAGCGAACCAGTTTTTGTTACGGTTTGGTTTTACGGGCAACCGTACCGCCTTTGCAGGCAAGCCCTTATCGGATTACCAATGGGTGTACCCTGCCTCCACAGGCAATTACCTATTTGGGGCAGGTAAACAGTTCTCTTTTCATTTTGTGGTGAAAACCAATGTAACCGCAGGGGCTGACTTTGCTATGTTTTACCACATCGCCTCCAATAACGACCTAATACGAGGATTGATACTGAGGGTAGTAGGTTCGGGTAGCGGCTACAAAGCAGGGTTTGTGGGTGGGGACTTAAACGCAACCGTAAATATGTCAACGGTGAGTGTTTTTGACAATACCCGACCGCACCATGTTCTTTTTTGCTACGACGGGACAATAAACACCTCATGGATGGGCAGGGTTACAGTGTATGTGGACGGTATAGCAAGCCCTATGGCGGTATCGTTCCAAACAGGGCCGTTTCCTGCACCGTTGACCCAACCTGTAACTGTACCGAGAGTATGGGCACCCTATACCGCAATTACCAACAGTGGTTTATCCGAAGCTATCCTTTGGGACAGGCTGCTTACCCCCGCTGAAATTTCATTTATCACCCAAAACACCCGTAAAGCCTATGGAATATAAATATTACACCGCCGTATGCTTTGACACGTTGAGCCAAGCTGCGGCCTTTTCCCAAAGCTACCACCACAGCCCCTTAACAGACGGACAAAATACCCGCTACTGTTTCCCTGTATCCCAAACCGAGCAGGGGACTTTTTGTGTGGTGGTGTATGACCTGAACGAATTAACAGAAGAAGATATACAACGAATAACCATACAAAAAATAAGCACAGACTTTATACCCCTTGATTAATCATGTTTGACAAACAACTCACTTTAAAACAAGCCATCGGCATCGTAGTATCTGCCGTTACCCTCTGTGGGGGAGCATGGGTGGATATGAAAATATCGGTAGCACGGCAGGACAATGCCATATCAGAAACCGAACGCCGATTGGAAGATACGCGGCGCACCGAAGAGGAGCATTACCGCGAACTGAAACACTCCAACCAAGCCATCTACGACAAGCTGATAGAGATACAGGTTTCACTACAAAATAAGCAAGACCGCCCATGAATTTTAACCACATCACACAAGGGAACGCCATGCGCATATCGGTCAACGGCAGGGAGATAACCACCCGTGAGCGGTACGAAGATATAACAGGCAAAGGAAACACCCCCGAAAGCTACGTCCGCGAGGTATTACAGGACTTGGGTTTATCCCGCTGCACGGTGGAGGTATTCCGCTCCAACGGCTCTTCATTTGTCAAAGAAGGGCAGTTTGATTACACTACCAGCGGCAATACCGTTGCCCCCATTACGCACGGGGTACCTCTCGGTGGTGCCTTTCAGGGGCTTGTTTACACAGGCCACGAAGCCCTTTTGGCCAAACAATACGAAAAATGGTACAACGAAGAGGCCGACAAAAACCGCAAGCTGCGCACTGAGCTTGACGAGGCCACCCGCGAACTGAACCGTGTAAAAAACGATTTGCAGTTATCCGACATGAAAAAAGAGGTGGAATTGCAAAAAAGGGAATTGGATATGGAGAAAGCCTCAAAAACAGGCTTGGACGGATTTGCCGATACCATTGAAAAGAACCCCTATTTGCAAACCCTGCTTGATAAAATCGTGGACAGTTTCAATTCGGGTGGTAAAACCAGTGGAATCGAAACGGTGGGCGACCCCGAAATCCAAAAAGCCATCACAGACGCTACCAACCAACTGGTGCAAATGGCAACCAACGACCGCGAGCATTTTGCCTACGTAGCCCTTGCCCTTGATAAACTTACCCAAGACAAGGAAATGGCCAAATACATCTACAACTGGATGAATACCCCCACCGAGGGCAGCCAACAAACGGCAGTCAATACGCCGCCGCTGTAATAAGAGGCTTTTGGTAATTAGCCCTTAGCCTTTTGGCATAAAGAAGCTAACAGCTAAAGGCCAACCGCTAATAGCAACACAACCGACAACCACTAACCACTAATCCCCAACCACTAAAAAAATGGCACAACTCATCATTAACACCAAAGAAACAGACCTTGTTGCACAGAACAACCGCGCACGGTCATTACAAGCCCTTTCGGACGGGTTTTCCAACACCGCCCTTGCCTTAATGGAAGAATGGGCGCGAACCCCCGGTGTGGAGCAAAAAATCATCAACAATCAGGGTAAAATCCGCTTGGCATTAGGCATAAAAAGTAAGTAATGAACTCACAAGGGATAAAGGACATCGGTATAGGTGCGGGTGTGTTATTGCTTGCCTACGGAGCGTACCGCTTTTTCCGTAAAAAGGACATGGCGGAAACCATCGGCACGGACGAGTATCAGGAAGCACAGGTAAAACAGATACCCGTTGATACCAAAAAACTGACCCGTGATAGTTTTTACTACAAAAACATCGCCGACCAATTATACAATGAAATGTCAAAGCGTTTTATCGTCTTTGACATTTACACCTATAACTCTTCGGCACTCTTCTCATACGTTCAGGGCTTAAACGCCGATGAACTCAAACAGGTGGTAAAGTACTTCGGGGTGCGCAGCCAAAAAGCGTGGGTGATATACAAATTATCCGACGGGGGTACGTTGTTTGAGTGGTTTGATAACATATTGACCAAAGACCACCTTGAAAAGATGCGGGACATCTTTAAGCCTACGGGCTTGTGGCAAAGTCCCGCACCAAAGCCCGAAAATACCGCTTACGTCAATTACTTAAACCAATGGATGGGGGCTAATTTGGGCAAAGTAAAATACCCGAACCCCCGCCTTGCCATTGGCCGACCCGTGTACTCGACCTATACAGGTAAAGAAAACATCGGCTACTTAGACAACGGGTGGTGGGATATTAACAGTTGGCGGGCTAAAAAAGGCCAAACGGGGGACTTCTATGTGCGTCCTTCGGATGCCATCCGCCCCATTGGGACAATATCGGATGTATTGCGGTTAACGGAAGGGGACAAAATAGGCCAAGTACCGTTAATCAAGGTAAAAATCACCCATCCCCAATTATTCACCAATGCCCCTAACCCTTTGCTAAACCGTGAAGTGTGGCTTATCCCTTCGAGACTTACCGATACCCCTTACAATCCAACGTTAAAAGGCTTGCCCACTGCGTACTCTCAATCTCTTTCCAACCTATTATGAAACGACTGTTAAACATTTTAGCCATTATCTATAAAAACCGCCGTACCTCGTTTACAGGCTTGGTGTGTGCGGTGGCCACCTGGTTTTTTATCGAAAAATCCATTACCGCCGACCAATTCCTTGCCCTTATGGGGTTTTGTAACTCTTTGGGGCTTTTCCTTGCTAAAGACGGCCAAACACAAACAGAATACGACAAAGCCCACAAAACAGGCAATTATACCCGCTACCATTTTTTTAAGTAACCCGTGGACGCAGTTTTTGAACTTTGGAACGAGTACATACTCAAAGAATGGGAAGGGGGCATTGCCGACCGACCTTTAAAAGACGACCCCGGCGGTTTAACCAACAAGGGGGTAACAATAGCCGTTTGGCGGGAATGGGCACCCAAACTGTTTAACATCGTTGGCAACGAAGCTACCCTTCGGCAGCTCACCGAAGCCCAAGCCAAACGGGTGGCCTATGAAATCTACTGGAAGTTTTACGGCATTGATAAAGTAACCAATCCTGCCATTAAGCTGTTGCTTGCCGATAGCGTATGGGGCGGGGGCGGTTACAGCAGTTTGGGGTACAAATCGGGCACTTACGCCCAGCGTGCCGCACAAATCAATAAAGACAACCAAGCCAACTCCAACCTGTTTAGTGTGCTTGTAAACCGCAGGCTGGCCTATTTGCGCAGCTTGCCCAATTACCAAGCCAACAAGAACGGTTGGGAAAACCGCGTGTGGCGGGGCAACGGCAAAATGCTATCCCTCACCCAAGTGGTAGCCAAATACAACCTGAACAACGCCGTTGTAGGGGTTAGTTTAGTCAGTGCTATTGCATTGGCATTGGTGGCAAGGGCGGTGTACAAACGAATGAAGAAAAAATAATTTACAGAGATGGACAACAAGGGGTTTGTGATTTCCATTGCCAAGCGGCTACATTCGGGGGAACGGCTTACCAACAAGGAAGTCAATACCCTTGCAGGGCAATTCGGTATTACGGACAAAAATTTAATCAAAGAACTGACCGAACTGGCCTTAGTAGGTATTGCAAGAAGGCTTGCCCACCAAAAAGGAGTAACGGAAAAAGAAACCTTTGATATTATTGTAAGCCTCTACCAACGGCAAAACAACCTTTCCCACCGCACCTCACATAGTATTTTATGGCAACAATATTCCACCCCTGCACCTATTGCGTACTTAATGGGGCACTATTGCGGCATCCATAAAAAGGGTAATTACTTAGAACCCTCCGCAGGGAACGGGATGCTCACCATTGCAGGGCAACCCGAACATTTTACCGTTAATGAAATTGACCCTGTAAGACTACAGAACCTTGCCCAAGAAAACTATAAGGAAATTTACCGATTGGATGCCGAAGAATGGGTATTGCCCCAAGTGTATGATGCAGTGCTTACCAACCCGCCTTTCGGAACCTTGCCCGCCCCTGTAAAAAGGGAAGGGTATATCATTTATGACCTTGACCACCTGTTAGCCATTAATGCACTGGCTGCCATGAAAGACAACGGCAAAGCTGCCATTATTATAGGCGGCCACACCCGTTGGGACAGTTACGGCAGGGTGCAGGCAGGCAAGAACCGCATTTTCTTAAACTTTCTCTACCACTTTTACCACGTTGAAGATATTTTACTAATCAACGGTAAAGCCCTGTATTCCCGTCAGGGGACAGGCTTTAACAGCCGTTTGCTATTGATAAACGGCAGAAAAGCACAACCCCAAGGGGTTGCCCCCCTTAAAAAACCGACTGATACAGTCATTAACACTTTTGATGAGCTGTACCACCGCATCACCCAATTACAACTATCCGATTCAGTAATGCACAGTAAAGACGAAGCCCTGCGGCTTAACGAGCAGGCAAAAAAAATAAAACTGCTTTTGGACAACGGTTTAGGAATGCCTTATATCCCTGCCTCTAAAAACAAACGGTTGAACGTTGATACCCCCGACAGTATGGGGGCGGAAATGCAACAGGCTTTAGAGCTGTTAAAACAGGCCGTAGGAAACGTGGACGAATTTGTCAGAAAGAAATTAGGTTACAAAACCACCCAAGAGCTGAACAACGCCCTCAGTGCCGAACAAACCGACGCGGTTGCCCTTTCAATTTTCAACGTTGAAAACCGTAACCAAGGTATCATTATCGGCGACCAAACCGGAATAGGAAAAGGAAGGGTAGCAGCAGCGATGATACGCTATGCGGTAAAGCACGGTAAACAACCCGTTTTCATTACCGAAAAACCCAATTTGTTTTCAGATTTGTACCGCGACCTTTCGGCCATCGGCAGCGCATCCCTCAATCCGTTTATCCTAAACACCAAAGAGAGCAAAACACAGGTAAAGGATGAAGACGGCAAGGTGGTGTATGAGCCGCCGTTGGCACAGGAGCAAAACAAAATCATCGCTTCGGGCAAATTGCCCCCCAAGTTCGATTATGTAATGCTCACCTACAGCCAGCTTAACGGCGGGGAAATCAACTATACAGGGACAACCTCCCACTTAAAACTTTCGGCCAAACAGCAATTTATCCGCGCCTTTGCCCCCGATAACGTGTTTATTATGGACGAAGCCCATAACGCCAGCGGGGAAAGTAAAACGGGCATTATGCTGCAACACATTATCGACCCTACTATTTCGGTGATATTTTTAAGTGCCACCTTTGCCAAACGCCCCGATAACCTGCCCATATATGCCCTAAAAACCGCTATTAGCGAAGCCAATATGACCAAACAGGCGTTGGTGGACGGGATAGAAAAGGGCGGTATTGCCTTGCAGGAAATACTATCCTCGCAACTGGTAGAATATGGGCAAATGCTCAGAAGGGAACGCACCTATGAAGGTATTGAGGTGAACTACATCACCCTTGATGACAAAGCCGACGAACACCGCGCCATTGCCGATAACATTACCGAGATTTTACGGGCAATCATTGCTTTTCAGTTGACCTACGTGCAGCCTGAAATTTATAAGATGGATATGATTGCCGCCCTTTCCAATACAGGCACAGAGATAGAGACCCGCAAAGGAACTGAAAGTGCAGGGGTGGACAATACGCCCTACTTTTCAAAAATATTCCAAGTGGTCAACCAAATGCTGTTTTCCATCAAAGCGGGCGATGTGGCCGACCGTGCCATTATGCGCTTAAAGGAGGGTAAAAAACCCGTGATTGCATTTTCCAGTACAATGGGCAGCTTCTTAGAGTCCATGCAGGAGGCGGACGGTACGGGAATAAAAGAAGGCAGCCGCATCAATGCGGACTTTGCCACTGTATTAATGAAGGGGTTGGACGGGATATTGCGCTATTCCGAACGCACCGTAACAGGGGAAGTAAACTATAAGAAACTTGATATATCGGTGTTTTCCTTTGAAGCCCAACGGGAGTATAACAAGATAGCCGAACGGATACGCACCATTACTTCGGGTATTGTTATCAGCCCCATTGACCTTATCAAACAAAAAATACAGGCGGCAGGGTACAGCGTTGCCGAAGTAACGGGACGTAAGTACGAGTTACAGCTCACCCCCGCAAAGGCCAACGAAGCATTGCCCGAAGTACAGTTTGAGAACAACGCTAAATCAAATGGTAAAGCCCTGAAATTATCCGACCTGAATGCGAACCTTAAAAAGCTAATGCCCCAAAACCAGCAAAGGGCTATTATGGGTAACGATGAATTATCCGAGGTGGTAGCTCAGTTAAACCAGTTAGCAGACAACGCCCGCTCCAATTACAGAAAAAACAATGACACGGCTTTTCTGCATTACTTTTTCGGGGGCAGCGACTGGTACATTAATGGTTTTGACGGGGAAGACCTGTTGTACGGGTTTGCCGTCCTGAACGGCGATTGGGAAAGTGCCGAATACGGTTATACCTCCCTTGAAGAACTGCTGTCCATCAAAAAGGGGTTTAGTACCGTAGAACTTGACTTTTATTGGCAGCCCGTTGAAATTAAACAAATAATAAAAAACGAAGGGCATCACGGGTTAAACGGTTTGGGAAAAGTACCCACGGCAACGACCGCCAAGCCCAACACCGCTATCCGGTATATCGGAACAGTAGTAGCCCGTAAACGTGAAAACACCAACGATGCGTTCCGAAGGTTTAACGATAACGAAGCGGACGTACTTTTAATCAACCAAAGCGGCTCCACAGGGGCAAGTGCCCATGCACTGCCCACTAAAAAAGTGCCCCCCTCACAAGTGAAACAACGGGTAATGTTACTTTTACAGGCTGAATTGAACATCAGCACCGAAGTACAAAAGCGGGGGCGCATCAACCGAACCGGACAAATCCTTCCCCCTATTTACGATTACGTTTTTTCGGCTATACCCGCAGAAAAACGGTTAATGATGATGCTGCAAAACAAACTCAAAAGTTTGGATGCCAACACCTCCAGCAACCAACGGCAAAGTGCAGCCATGCTTAGTACCGATGATTTTCTAAACCGTATCGGGGATAACGTAGTGGTACAGTATTTACGGGACAACCGCAAAATCAATGAATTGCTGGACGACCCGATGAAGCTGGCCAAATTAGCTACCGACAAACGGTACACCACCGAAGATGCCGCCCATAAGGTAACAGGCAGGGTGGCGGTACTTTCTGCCCAAATGCAGGAAGGGTTTTACAAAGATGTTTTGGCAGCGTATGAGGAAGAGGTTGCTTACTTAAAGCAGATTGACGAATACGACCTTGAGGTAGAATACGTGGACTTAAAGGCCGTTACCCTTGAGCGCAAAATTATGATTGTGGGCAAAGGCGGTAAGAGTGCCTTTGGCAATAATACCTATATCGAAAAATGCGAGGTGAACATCCTTAAAAAGCCTTACACAGTATCAGAGCTTGACAACCTGTATGCACAGGCAACCAATGGTAAGACCCCCCATGAAATCAAATCAACACTAAGGGAGAAGTACAGCCAGTGGGTAGAACAGGAAACCGAACGGCTGACACAAGAAATCAACGATGAGTACGATACCAAAATAGCAATGTTGCCACCGCAAGGGGACTACCAAACCTTGTACCGGCAATTGCAAGAAGCACGTAAACTGAAATTAGCCAATGTTGTGGGCGGGCTGAAAAACCAATCCGCTACCGTGCTTAAAATGCTTAGCTTTTTTCATATCGGAAGGCTTTTGGAATACCCCATTGACCCCTACGACCCCAAATCGGGGAACAGCGTTGCTGTTTCGTTGGGGGTAGCCGTGAATGAAAATGCTGCCAAACCCTATTTGCCAAGTAAAATGGTATTGCAGCTTGCCATTGCCAGCGGTCGTAAACGCATCAATATCCCCTTGAGTAAATACAGTGATATAGCTGCTATTATCGGACGGAGTAATGACACCCGACAAGGAGATTGGGAATACACAAAGTCTAATTGGCAAATAGCCATTAAGTCGGCCACCCTTGAGCGGGGTATCGCTTACATTGCCACAGGCAACCTCTTGCAGAGTTATTCAGAGAATAATTCGGGCAAAGGACTGTTAAACAAGGGGCGGTTAATCACCTTTACCACCCGCGAAGGAAAGGTGCGCAAAGGCAAAATCATGCCTTACGGATGGGAAGCCCCCGACTTTACAGGCAGTGAGAAAATTATCAAAGTTCCCCTGTTAAAAGCCCTGCCTATTATCGCATCCCTGCCCCCAAGCGGCGGCATAGAAACAGATATGGGGGTAAGCCTCTTTAAAAAACGGAACTACAACTACCAGTTACAAATACACGCCTCCCGTAAAATCAGCGGGGAAGTGTTCCTTGACCAAGACCTCAACCGCTTAATGGAAAACGGCAGGTTTGATAAGCAGGCGGAATATATGATAGCTGAATTTTCAACCAATAAGCTAAAAGAGGTGCTTACGCTGTTACAGGAACGCTTTAAGGCCAGTGTATTTATAGCCCCCCACCAATTAGACCTGATTGCAGGGGAAATTGAAGCGGACAAAGGCTCTGACGAGGTAAAACCGTTAAAAAGGATGCAACAGGTCAATGAGCCTGAATCAGACCCCGAATTTGATTATTCGGAACTCGAAGCCCTGCGCCTTCGTGCAAGGGCGATTAAAATTAAACTACTCTTAGCTATTTAATATGAACGTACAATCTTATTTTGAACTGGGTATCAACCCTTCGGTATTGCCTGAAAACCTGCGTACCGCCCATGAATATGTGAAGAATGCCACCAAAGAGGGTAAAACATTGGTGTATTATAACAACGACCCCGAAGTAAAGGAAACTGTAGATGCTACTATTAAGCAGGTGAGCCAATACCTGAAGGACAACAAGGGCGTTGACAAAACCCCTGTAAAGAAACAGGCCAAAGGCAAAGCACCGCTTACTAAACGCAAAGCTCCCGCCCCGCCTAAGAAAAAAATACCCGCACCCCGAAAAACAAAAAAGGTTGCCGCCAAAGCCAAAAAGCCTAAAAAGGCAGTAAAGGCCAAAGTGAAAACTAAAATCAAAGTGGTTAAAGAAAAAGCCCCCAAAGCCCTTGTGAACGTTAAGAAATACAGCCTCGAACTGCAACTGATAAAGTCATTTATCGCCATGAAAGGCAAAGACCGCAAAGTAACCGCCATCCGTAACTTTTTAAAAAGGATAGAATCGGCCAAAAGCAACTCGAACGTATCTTCCCAAAAGTCTATACTTACCGTAATTGCACAACGCATGAAAACGGCTTTATCCGGATTAGCGGATAATGTGGAATTTGTGCGCAATATCAACATCGCTGATGACTTGTTAAGGCAATGCAAGGAGGCGGTGAAAAATGCCAAGCCAAGATTACAAGTGCAATACTTATCGGGGCTTTCGGGAAAAAAGTAGGTAGGGCGGCTGGCGCAACAGCGGAAATATCCGAAAGGCCGCCCGAAAGAAATTTAGGACGTTTGCGTTTTATCCCCATTGCCGATATACGCCCCCCGAAAAACACGTTTGTTCTCAAAGGTGATTTGGGTAAACTGTTAGGCAAGCTGGAGCCGTATCGGTTGGCCATCACCCTTGAGGGCGACCAAGGCGCGGGTAAAACACAATTGGCATTCCAATTGGCGGATGCGTTTGCAGAAACGGGAAGAACCGTCTTGTTTTACTCGTTAGAAATCGGGGCAAACAGTGATATTATCGTGTGTAACCGTAAAGACCACCTTTCCCCCCGCAATATTCCAAAAGTAACGGTTACAGAAGAAAGTACCCTTAAAGACGTGAGAGAGGGGGCAAGGCTTTTTGATGTAGTGATTATCGACAGTTGGACAAAACTCGATGTTGACAGTTCAGAGTTTGATAAGCTGAGGAAGGATTATCCCGATACCATTTTTATTGTGCTGTTTCAACGTACCGCAAGCAATAAGATACGCGGCGGTACCAAACCCCTCTATGATGCAGGGATTAATATCGAAGTGGTAAAAGCCGATAATACGTTTGTAAACAATTACGCCGTTGCCACTAAAAACCGATACGGGCAAACAGGTTTGCAGTATAATGTCAGTGAGAAAGTATTGCAGTAAAATTTAATACATTGAAAATGAATTGTAAGAATACGAAACCCGCAATAGGATTGGCATTTTAATAGAATGCGACCCTATTTTGCACCTTTTAATATTAAAAACTATTAAACAATTATGAAAAACATCATTATCGCACTGCTTTTGGCAGTTTCTCTACCTGCCATTTCCCAAACCACCCAAGAAGAGTACAATTACATTACCAAAGGGTACAAGACCCAAGTGGAGAGTGGATTAGACATGAAGAAAGGATATAGTTTTAAAGATTACGGTACTTTTACCATTGAAGAAGGCAAAGAAAAACGCCAATGTGAATTTAAAGGACTGTTCAGGGACGGGCAAACCAAGCCTTGTGCGGTAATGATGATATTTAGGCGTACCGATATTTCAAACGGAGCGGTTCACTATATCTGCATTCCCAGCAGCGATGCCCCAGAGGATATTTGGAAACAAACAAATAAACTTGTTAAAGATGCGGAAAGTGGTGTTAGCTCTGGAATGTATAGGGCATTTGTGTACGGATTGATGAAGTTTGGGGCACTAATGGCTGCTAAATAAAGAACAATCGACTTTACTATTGTAAGCCGCTCATTGTAATCAATGGGCGGTTTTTTTGTTTTGATACAGCATACAAATGTTTTTATCCGAAAAACAGGACGATACAACACGTTGTTGATGGCTATCACTTCTTAGGCGATAAAGTTCTTATCCATGATGCTTGAAGGTAAAATTGATTAAACCAACCGTTCTTTCTCAATCTCCACGAAATATTCATACCACCCAATTCTAATCGGTTTCGGTGGTTTCTATGTCTTCCAATGCCAACGTATAACCAGTTTTCAATCCATCGGTAATTGATTTTTTCGCTTGTGTTTATAAAAGGCTCGATAAATGCTGTAAAGTACAACTTGTCGGATATTGGGCTTTCAATTCCTAACCGATAACGCAAGCGGTGATACTGTCTGCTGCTTGTTGATATTAAAGAGTAATTCATTAGTTCAAACCGAAGTCGCTGTTTAACAACAGTTGAATCCCATAAGTGATTTCTTGAGACTTGTATAAATAAACGATTTTCATCTAAATAGCGGGGGTAAAGAGGAATGAAGCGTTGAAAAACATACCCTCCCGAAAGAGAAAGTTTTTCAGAGGTATGGTAGGATATGTATGCCTCTGCGTTTAAAAAGTAGTACCTACCTTCCCTTGGTATTTTTTGTTGTGAAAAATCGTACAGGTGAAACGCACTGAACGTATAAAAATTACCACTCCATTTGCGGGAAAACCGACCTGAATAATCAATGGCGGGAGATATTCCAGCCCTGTTAACGTTTTGTGCAGCTAATGGGAAGCATAATAATACTGTGAGCATCAAGAAGTAGGTTTTTGTTTTCATAGTTTATTAGTCTAATTTCCCAACAATAAGTGTAAGTGCAAACAATTGAAGGTATAAGTTACCTGCAATATCTATTTTTTTTACTACAAAATGTGTACAATAAAAATGGGTGTTTTCACTGTATTATTTGTTATGGATATTATTAATGTTTGCATCACTGTTTTACTGTTTGGGGTGCAGCAGCACCAAAACCCATGCTCTTTATACAAGCAAAAAACGGTTTGTTTCTAAAAACAACGTGTTGTTGGGTATTGTGCAACGGAGTGTTGTTTACTACCTTTGTAGGTAAATAGAAACATCGAAACTTAGACTATAAGGATAAATATAACGTGTCCTTTTGTTAGTTCCCTCAACGTTAAAACGGCCAATTTTAAATCCAAAGGGGAATTGCAGAAGAACACGCCCTTGAAAAGGGTGTGTTCCTTTTGCTATTCCGTTTGGATGGGTACTGGCCGTACCTAACGCTGCGGGATTAGCTGAGGTTCGCACCCTTTTTGAGTTTTTTAGGTTTAACGTTAATAAGATGAAAAGTATCAGTTTGCAAAATTCCGTAAAAGTAAAAAGTTGGCTTGCAATTAGTGCAAATCAATTGAAAGCAATAATTACTAACTTAGCAATTACAAGTGAACAGTTTTACCTGCATCTTAAAATCTAATAATCCGATATGAAAAAGCTATACATTCTATTGCTATGGTTTATACCCACAACTTTATTGTTTAATGCCTGCGACGGCGGGGAGCCTGTGCCGCCGCCACCTACAAACCAATGGCCAAAGGACTGGTATATCCCGCAAGAAGTATTGGATTATTTTTACTTCAAACAAGGTTCATATTGGATATTTCAGAATGATAAAACTGGCGAAATTGATAGTGTAGTAGTCTCAGTTAACAAAAAGCAAATGACTACTCCATCTTCACAAGGCGAAAGCTATGAAGTTGTGGAATGTTATACAGTAAGTTTTTTTGATGGATACACGTATAAGTATGCAATGTCAACTCAAGGTAGTGCGGGTTGCATAAAAGAAGGTTCCAAATGGCCGTGCTATGGATTATCATGTTATAAGTATAAAGTTGGTAATGTTCTTGGTGAAAGCATCTCATGGGATTATCCATTTACGAAAGGATATGGCGGAGTAGCGGACTTTTCGGGGCAAAACTCACAATACGTCTTACAGGATATGTACGATACATTATTTACTTTCCCAAAAGTTATTAAGGTAAATATTACTAAATCACTTATTTTCAATCGAAAAAATATTAATCTTTTTTGGGCTAAAGATGTCGGAATTATTAAAAAGGAGAACCTTACTGATAATGAAACATGGAACCTTATTCGCTATCATATAATAAAATAATACTTAACTAACCCCCTTTCAAATCGCATGAAAATTAAGCTATTCTTAGTGGCAATGGCTATGCTATGCCTGTTGCCCAAATTATCAAACGCACAATCTCCCGATGCCAACCTTAAAAAGTATTGGGAAAACCGCGACCGACTTCGTAAGTTCTTTGTGAAAATCGGACCAAACCAAGGAGAGAGTATCCCCGCTAATATTAGAGACCGTACGAAAAACAATATGCGCTGGAGCGACGCTACCTCACAATTGGGTTGGTACATTGCAGTGTTAGCTACTGAGTATGAACTCTTAAAACGAGATAACCTGCCCACACAAGCTACATTAAATGAACTTTACTATGCAATTAACGCAATAAGAAGATTGGATTTAACAGGAGAGGTTCAATACGCAAGAAAATTAAAACAACAGAGCGTACAAGAAAATTTAAACGGCTGGTTTATCCGAGATGATGTTGATAGTAATTTTAATATTAATTGGGGAACAATGGGCATGGTAAAGCCCCATTCTGATTATTTTAACAAAGATGCAGACCCGATACCTAATGCCGAGCATTTTCAAGCAGGCAATGAACCAAGCATCGACCAAATGGTTGCCTTGTTATTAGGCTTTAGGTTTGTACAAAAGTTTGTTGGTGATGTGTACGTTAACCCCCAAAACGATAGCACAGGCTTTTACCTATTTACTGAGGTAAAAAACATGACCAAACGGATGCGAGACCGACTTTTGTTAAAAAAGTTTAATGTGGTGAACGAGTTTACTCCAAATAACGACGGTTTATTTATCCAACAAAACTATACTTTCAATAACCCTGTATTTCATTGGGAAACCACAGGAGGCCATGACCGTTTTATAATGCTGCTTGCTTACCCACTAATGACAGTAGTTGAAGCAATTACAGGTGAACAAGTGGATTGCTCTTTCAGGTACACCCGAAATTCTGAAACCGACCCTAATTTCGAGATAATTGATGAAATTTCGTTTCAAGATTTAAAGGTGTTTTACGATGATATTATCGTAGGGCACGACCCTTGTTTAGAGGTAGGAATTTTTCCCGTTGATTTGGAAATAGTTTGCTTTGATGAAACATTTAGCAATTACGCTATGAATATGCGTATGATTTTGATGTTAGAAGCTATTGGGCGCATGAGTGATTACCAAAAAATTGTGGATTTTTCTAACGATAGAAACCTGATGATATACCCGCTGATGTCAAATGTGATGTTTAACCAGCAGACCAATGCGCTTGAGCGGGATTTTTACAAAACATTATTAGATAGTATGCCCCTTTGCCACGGATGCTTTTTATATACAGAGGACGAAACTCCCGCCGACTCTACCCTGCGTGGTAATGGTGGCAATTACTGGTCATTTGACAACCGCTGGATGAAAAATGAAGCAGCCAATCACGATTGGAGCAATGCTTGGATAAAAGGCAACCAACCGGGCTTAGATTACATGATTTTATACAATCTTTTTCACTTGTCGTTTGACCAATCACAAAACCTGCCTACCTACACCCCCGAAGTTATTTGCCCGTGTGCATCGTCTAAATTTCACGAGATTAGCAATGCCCGAAATAATGGGTTTTGGGATGGCCTTACAGAGTTAATTATACCTGAAACAAATGTTTCTACCCTAACCATTGAGCGTAAAATCAGAAAGTATGATTACGACTCAAAAGAGCACGGAATAAACTTTGAACGCTACCTCAACAAAAACCTAATTATACAAGGCGGAGGTGGTAAACTTACCTTACTTGAAGATGTGAAGGTATGCAATAACTCAACGGTTGAAATGGTGTTGAACGGAGCAAGGATACAAGTTGGTCATAATGCAGACACAAATGCTGTTCTGCGCTTTTCAAGTGGTACAAAACTAATCTTAAAAGCAGGCTCTAACCTTGATATTCTTGCAAACTCAAGGGTGATAATAGAAAAAGGTGCCACGCTGCAATTTCATCCCAATGCAAACATTGACTTAAAGAATACTAATTCAGTTTTAGAAATACGCGGGACGCTTGAATTGATGCCCAACGCTGTGTTTTCAACCAAAGGAAGCGGGTTTGTTTTATTTGATATAGAAGCCCAAGACAAAAACCCGAATATCTTGGTGAACGGCAACAACTGCCAAATGGTTTTTACCGACAGTCTTAAAAGGAAACGCATTGAGATAGCCAACAACACCCGTTTGCACCCACCCAAAAACCTAAAACTGTTCAAAATTGAAGGAATAACCGCAGAATTGGGACTAAATGCGAGCATGGTACTGCCTTGTGATTTTCACATTGTAAACAATATCATTACCCGTATTCCTAACGTAACCGATAACAACGGAAATACCCGCATACACAAGGGTATTACCATTTACGGCATCCAACACCCCCAATACATTACTGATAACACCTTTTCAGACGCTAAAACAGCCTTTACCATTTTAAACCCACAAGGACATTACGATATTAAAATCCACTACAACGATTTTATAAATTGTGATTACGGCGTACAGGTGCGCAACGGTAGAACCCACATTTTTGCAAACGAATTTATAGACTGCGGACAGGCCGTACAGGCAATTGATTTTGCCCGCACCCTTCGTTTTGAGTCAAACACAATTAAAGGAGCAGGTAACAACCCCACAGGGTTTGGTTTTGAAATCACCAGTGCTAACTATGCCGATGTTGGGGTAACAGGTAACGTGTTTTCAAAAACCGCAACAGGGTTTCACGGTGACAAAGCAGTTGCCACCCTTGCCTGTAACCACTTTTTCCAAAACGAACAAGCCATTGATTTTTATAACTACGGCAGCTTAAACATAAGTGCAGCTATTCCGTCCACTGGCATTTCACTGGTTGGAGGCAGCCCCTTAAACGGCGGCTATAACTACCTTAACATACCAAGCGGTAAGAACGGGGCTAAAGTTACTTCACCATACGGATTACTTAGTCCCTTTTTCCTAACCACCCATTTGGATAATGGATACAATAGTTTTTATAACGTTGGCAGTAGCAATCCTCTGCATTCATCGTTAGTGATAACACGCCCAAGCAATACGCTGAATACTTCAATCCAAGACTTAACGATTAACAACAATTATTGGGGGCCACAAGCAAACGTTGCTTATGTTACACCCCCACTTCCGCCAAACTTTATTAGCGTAAACAATGCAGGTTCTATTCACTTTGCCATTAATGAAAACTATACACCCCGCTATATTTTGGGCGTACAATCCGCTACAACAACCACCTGTCCGATTAGCGCATGGACTTCGGCATTATCTGACCCTTTAAACTTTGACCCTGATACTAAAAAACCACCCGTAGGTGGCGGTGCAACACTTAACATTTATCGTAACGGCAGTGTGCTGTCGTCCTTTGACGGGAACTTCGGGGGTATCAGCACAACTGAAAACGTACCCAACGGAACTTACATGGGAACGAACGTTAAAACTGCCTTTAGGAATGTGTTTACAGGCTTTACCGAAACAGTGCCTTTGACCGTTGGTGGCAGTGAAGAAAGGGTGTTAAAGCAGGGCTTATTAAACCTTGCCAACTTGTTAACAGCAACCTCAAGTCTTATCAGTCCTGAGACTAAAGAAATGAATGTGTTTGGGTATCAAAAATACCTTGCCAGCATCGGGGATGCAATCGGCGCACAAGTGTTTGTTGGGGATGCAGCAGGAGTGGCTAATCAACTATTGGCCGCTAACGCCTTGTTTGACCAGTTAAATACAGTCAACGACTTAGTAAACACAAACGATACCCCTCATTACCGTGTGAAGTTTAACATAGAACTTGACCGGATGATTGTGCATTGGATGTTTGGTAAATACGCCGACGCACTGGAGATAAATTCTGACATCAGCACTTTTGTACAAACCGACGACATCGACCGTTTGAACTATTGGAATTGCGTTATTGAAAATGAACGTAAGGTAATAGCAGAGGAAATCACTGAGTTAGAATACGCAGAAAACATTAAAACGTGCGCAATGTTATTCCCATATCAACCTTTACAGGGAAATGGACAGAACGGTGGTTCACAGGGTAGTGGCGGCGGTTCTAATGACCCCTCAGTAACCTACACCCTAACCCCCAACCCTGCTACTGATATTATCACAGTGAATATGGACATGAATATTGACGGTGATGTAAAAATAGCTGTGTTTAACAAGTTTGGTAGTAAGGTAGTGAGTGATATAGCATTGGGAGAACTGTTAGCAGGCAACCACAGCCATACTGTTACTATAGCAGGTTTGCCTGTTGACGTGTACAACATGGTGGTGTATGTAGATAATGTGCCTTTTGTCAAGCATTTTATCAAAAACAACGAATAAGCTGCTCACAACTCCGATTTATATAATTGTCCCGCTCTAAAGGGATGCACAGTGTTTTACACCATAGCCGCACCAATTTTGGTGCGGCTATTTTTAAACCTTTTATTTGATATAGGAATGATACTGCTACCTAACCGATGGAATGAACTGCAAGAACGTGCAAAATCCTTTCTTAATAGCACCGCATATCAATATTACACAATCGACATCACTACGTTGCCCAAACTGGGCGGGGTATATTTAATCTGTCTTGTGGACGAAACTCTAAACGAAACCCCTCTTTATATTAACTTCACCAACAACCTCCGCAACGAAATCTTTACCAAGCAGCTTGCCTACATCTTAACCACCTCTGAAAGTTCCAACGGCACGGCAACCATTTTAAGAAGTAATTGTTACCTTCGCTATATGGTCGAACCCGACCCAAAGGAGCAAATGGCCTTGACGGTGGCCGTCTCTTTGGAGTTAAAACCTCTTTACCAAAACAACTAAGTGTGAACACCTATGTTGTACCCCATTTTCTAACATTGTTTTTATAACACGCATAAAAATTTGATTAACAATTGTTTAAATGATATAAAAGAAAATATAAAACTCTCTCCTCTTGGAGGAGGATGTAGTAGGAGGAAAACCACCGTCATCCCGAACTCGGTTCGGGATCGCATAGGGAAATCATGTGAATGGTGATGAGATGTCGAAACAAGTTCGGCAGGACTCTACTCTGCGCTTATCTGAAAACGATTGATTTCTTCTCCCTCGCGACCGTAATACACAATGGTAAGCACCCGTTGGTTGCGGGCACCGGTTATTTCAAGCGTGGCAAAGTTGCGCTTTCCGGTTATCAGCGTACCGTCCACACGCAGTGTGTTTTTTTCCTGCTGTGCCCTATTTCCTGCACCCGATGATAATGGCGAAACGGTAACATCATAAATGGTGGGCAGGCTATCGGTTTTTAAGATGCTTATTTCGCTGTGATGCCTGTCTCCTGTTAAGAAAATTACGTTTTTGATTTTATGCTTATGGATAAAGCTGATTATTTCTTGTCGCTCTTTGGGTGCACTGATAAAGGTTTCGCCCGCCTCTTCGGAAGTATTTAAAAACTGACTGCCAACGGCTATAAACTTAAATTTTGACCCACTGGCCAAAAGATTATCCTTTAACCATTGTAACTGGGTAGCCCCAAGCACTTCTGCGTCATATACAGGCGTTTTCTCAGGACTGCGGTAGTATCTGTCGTCCAGTAAGAAAAAATCGGCGTCAGCATAGTTAAAATATGTTGTAATACCTTCCTCCCCGTTCACCCCGAAGCTTGGGTTGGGCCAGTAGTCTTTAAACGCTTGCAAAGTAGTTTGTTTGTTCCAAAAACCGCGATCGGCATTGTTAGGGCCAAAATCGTGGTCGTCCCAAATGGCATAGTTGGGACAAAACGAAAAAAGGTTGTTCAATTCAGGGTTACTGCGCACGTGGTCGTAGCGTTTATACACCCCTGTTTTACTGTTCCAGTCAGGCTCTCGCAAATAAATGTTATCGCCCAGCCATAGCATAAACTCGGGCTGTTTGGTAACAATGCTGTTAAAAATACCAGGTAAAGTATCTCCGTAGGGTGTACCGGGGCGGTCGTGTATGGTTTGGTTGGCATAGTGACAGCTACCGGTGGCAAACTTAAATGCAGGAGGGTCGCCGCGCCATTTCCACAACGCCGGCACTTTTAGGTTATAATTTTTCTTTGGGGCAGCCTGTTTGCCATCAATCCATATCTGGTAAGTATAGGTTTTGGCAGGCTCAATATTATCAAGCACAAGCTTTGCCGAGTAATGGGTTTCTTGCTTGGCCACCACTGTTTGGGTTTGGTAAACGGTATCGGGGTGGGCAAAATATTTCAGCGTTAGCTTGGCTTCTTTGTTCACCTGTACCCATACGCAGGCCTCCCTAAAATCAACGTATCCCAGCAACGGACCCGCTACAACTGCTGATTTTTGTGCATACAAATTACTTATCAACAACAATAAAACAACTACAACGAAGGCTTTCTTAATCATTGTGCATATATATTGTAAAGTTATTATCAAATGCTTAAAAAAAGTTTACCATTATAAAACTTATATTTGTTTAATTGCGTTTACATAGTTAAAGCTGCTGCTTAAATAAAAAACTTACACACACACATAAACCACACACGTCATGAGAGATTTAATCAGCGAAACCCTAAAAAGGTATGCTACAAAGTCCAAAGTAGATGTTAAGGCGCTTCAGCGTTATTTTAAAATCAAATTCAGAATGAGCATTGAAGAAGATGTGTTATCCCGCAGGATAAGCAACATCAGAAAACAAGCTGCTTAACTCTGTTTTTTTGATGTAACACTAAGTACTTTCAATGCATTGCCCGTTACGGGCCCCGAACCTACACACAAGCTTATCGCTTATCCTCACAATGTTTTAAGCTATATCGCTACCCACGTTGGGTTGTTTATTGGCTAAACATTGGCATTAGTTATCCCAGAAACAAAAAAGCTATTCTTGTACACTTTACCCTAAAACAAAAAAGCAGGTACTGAACAGTACCTGCTTTTAATTTATCAGGGAGTCCCTGTATTATTTGTCCTGTTTCAATACTTTCAGTGTTTTCTCACCGTCGGCAGATTGTAAGTGCAATAAGTAAGTACCGTTAGGCAAGTGTTGAAGGTTAATGGTTTGTTTAATCGCTCCTTTATCTTCAATTGCTTCTGTATAAACAGTTTTACCTGTGATGTCGGTTACTTTAACAGTTAACACACTGTTACCTTGCCAGTTAATATTCAATTGTAATACACCGGTAGTTGGGTTAGGATAAACGTCTAAGCCGTTCAATCCGGCAATCTCGCCCACAGATACGTTGGTAGTGGTAATTTGCTTGGTAACTGAGTCAACACATTGGTTGTTGTCTATTACTACAAGTTTCACATCAAACGTGCCTACTGTAGCGTAGTTGTGAGTTGGGTTTTTGGTTGTTATTACAGGTGCAGTATTATCGCCAAACGTCCAAACACGGATGTTAGAGGTTGTAGTGGTATCATCAAACGTCACCGATTTGTTGTTTATAGTTGCAGTAAAACCGGGTTTTGGCAATGGATTAACCACAAAGGTCAACTCGTTTGAGGTTGCTTTACAACCTGCGCTCGTTTGGCCTTCAACAGTCATTTTATCACCGCTAACAACAGTTAGGTTGTTAAATGCACCTGTAGCATTGGGAGTTCCTGTAGGAACGCTGTTTTTGAAAGCTGTATAGCTGCTAAAGCCGGTGCTTGAAGTAAGGTTAATTGTTTTACCAAAGCATACGGTGGTTCCGGGAACGGCTGTGGCAGTTAGTGTAGGAACATTATCAACTCCTACTGAAACTGTAAATGGTGCAGCACCACAGTTTAGTTTAGTAGAGTCTATTATCTCAAAAGGATAATTGGTAGTTGCGTTTGGTTTAGCCCAGAATACTGTATCAGAGGCAAAGCTTCCGTTGTTAAACTTGATTGAGTATTTGCTGGTTGAAAAATCGCTAAGGGTGATAGTGGTTGAATCGCCGGGACACAACAAGGTATCGCCAATGGTGGTTTTGTAGGTTACACCTGAGCATGACAAGGTAGCGCAAGTTTGGTTGCTTGTTTGCGATTTGCCGCAAAGGCTGCTTGTATTTGCCCTTACCCATAGTTTAACGCTTGTGCTAAAACCTAAGCCGGTAATAGTGTGGCTGGTTCCGGCAGCACCTGTAGAGGGCGAGTTCCATGTTTTACCGGTATCGGTGCTCACCTCGTAGCCGGTAGCACCTGCTACAGTAGTCCAGTTAAAGGTAACATCAGAAGTTGTTGGAGTACCGCATGAAATGGTAGGGCCGGCAGCAGGAGCAACAACAGTAACTGTTTTTTGCACTGCACTGCTTTGGCAGCCGTTCTTTTGGGCAATAACTGATACCACAGTACCTGATGCAGGAAGTATCCTTATTGAATTTGATGCGCTGTTTTGTACTGTTGTACTGTTTACAGAGAATGTGTAATTGTCATTCCCTGCGGTTGCAGTGTAAGTAACGCTATCACCTTGGCATACTGAATCGTTTACAGCCGAAGTAGTAATTGTTACCACGGGTTTGGGTTTAACCGTAACCGTTACAGGAGCACTAACGCTGCTACATCCTCCGGCAGAGGTTACCGTAACACGATAGGTGCCGCCTTGGGTTATTTTCACCACGTTAAATGTATCGCCGGGATTACCGGTATCCCATTTATACTTGTTGGTGCTTGAGAAAGCTGCGGAAACAGTAACAGTATCGCCTTCGCATATAGTATTGCCCGGCAATGTGCTGATAATATTAGCTGATGGTTTTGACGTAACGGTAATTTTAACAGTTGCTGGTGCCGAAGAACCTTTAACGTTAAACACCCTTAAGGTGTCAAAGAAAGTACCGGGGTTATTATAAATAACCTCAGGGTTTTGGGCTGAGCTGGTTGAGGGAGTTCCTCTGAATTTCCAAGCATAGCTGGTAGGACTGTTTGTTCCGCTTCCGCTAAACTTCACAGTGTCGCCAACACAAATAGTGGTTTTGTTTGCCATAATAGAGGCAATAGGCAACAATGACGAAGGGCCGAATTTGAACTCTTTCGCGTAAATCTGGTCACCGCTGGTAGTACCATCGCTGTTAGCAGCGTTCACAACCACATAAAACATAACCGTATCAACGTTGGTTGATGGGGCAGTCCAAGTAAATACCCAAGTCCTTGAGCCTGATGATGAGGCCGAAGTATGTGTTAAGTATTCGCGTGTTTTGCCGGTAACTGTTCCGGTCATTTTTTGACTTCCGCTACCTGCTGTTAACGTACCGGCAGGGTTGCTTCCGGTTTTTGTAAGACAGGTCAACTCCATACCGAAACGGTTGATACCGCTTTGGGCGTATGTAAGGGTCATTGTATAGGTACTATCGGGTATGTAACCGTTACCTGTAAATGTTCCTGTAAGAGTTAAGTTAGCCAGGTTTGATGAAGTAGGGTTAAGTGAGCCGCTATGACAACCTGATGTGGTACAGTTGGCTTCAGCAGGGGCATTGGTATGCGATACCGGTGCTCCTCCGCCGTTTTTAAGTGCCGTACCGGCCGCCATTAAAGCAAGGGCAATAGCAGATAAGACGAGAATTTTGTGGGTAAATAGTTTTTTCATAGATTTTGTTTTTGGTAAGTACTGTAGCAGAGACTTCAATATGACAATGCTTGTTGGTACAGACTTTTTAATTTTACAATGCAAAGAAACAACAAGGCCCCGTGTTTCAATAAACACAGGGCCTTGATAATTAATTTCTTACAATAATATTACAATAGCTTACCTGCCGTCGGGGCGGTTTTTATCAGGTTTAAACAGGTTGAAATACCTGCGTTTGCTAAAGTTTGTTATTAAACCTAACGATACTGAAAACGAGCCTGCGTTGCTTACTTTAGGCTTTTCAGTGATACGTTGTGTTGGGTCGCTAACTTTAGCTACGTTACGATCCCAAAATCCACCGTTAATATTGGCAAACGACATGGTGTAACGTAAGTCAAGACATAGGTATGATTTGCGGTTGAACCTCCATTTAAGGGCAGCACCCGCTACAAAACCATAATCAATCTTCTTAATTTTAGCAGGAGAGTTGCTACCACTAAATTTTTTAGAGAAGTTATAATCTTCGCTGGGGTCGTTGGTTGATGTACGGGTTTGAGTATAGCTAAACTCATTCTTTGCACTCAACAAATACGATATGTGTGGACCCGCCATAAAGTCAAGGTAAAAAGGTTTTACCGAGTTTTCATAGGGGTATAGTGCTGTTGGGTGGCCGATAGGCATAGAAACCCTGAACAACAATGGTATTTCGATATAGTTCAAATCAAGGTTTGAAACACTTTTCACGTCATCATCCCAACCCGGAGGAACATCGGTGTATGAACGGAAAGTATCCAGCTTTTGCACAGCACCTTTAACCGCGTAGGCTACCTCAGGGCTAAAGCTAAAGTAGTTATTCAATGGATAATCCATAAAAATACCTACCCTAAAACGGCTGATACCGCTAAATTTAGGACGATCAGGGCTAAGTATGTTGGTGTATTTTTTACCTGACATATTAGAGTTGTTCAGACCGCCTATAATCCCCCACTCAACCTGTGCACTGGCAGTGTTTACAATCGCTGTAAGGGTTAATGCTGCTAAAAGAAACAGGCCTTTTGCCGTAAAATTTCTTTTCATCGTGTTTATAGTTTTATTTTTAAAAAGACAAATCTATTGATTTTGGGCGTTTTTTCAACATCTTTCCCGCTATTTCATAAAAACTTAGTACAAGCCCTTTTTATTGTCTTATCCGATATTAATGTTCAGGCGAAAGTTTAAGTTTCTTTAAATTAACACCCACAATTAGCCCAACTGAAATAATTGGCGAATGTTTTAGCTTGATAACAGGGCTTTCGTGCTTGAACTGTCCAATTTTTTCCGGGTCTGGTGTTGTCCTGTCCCAATGCCCTTTATTAAGGTTATTGCTAAAAAGTACAGAGTGCCTTGCCTCTACACAAAGCCACAAGTATTTGTTAACCCTTCCTTTAATACCAATGCCTCCTGTAATACCCCAATCATAATAATTTACTTTATCACTTTTCAAGTCTACTTTAGTTTGCTCTCTGGTAGTAAAATTAAATTCAGATGAAGGGTCGTTGCTAGAGCTGCGGGTAAGTTGTTTAGAAACTTGCGAACGCGCTTTTACAGTATAGGAAAATGTAGGGCCTGCAAAAATATCCATCGACAGCGTTTTTTGTTGAGCGGGATCCTCTGTTCTCTTTCCTAAGTCAGCCAAATGAAATGAAAAGTTAATAAGTATTGGCACTTGCAAATTGTAAAATCGATGTTTAGATGAGACTGAAACATCATCTGTCCATCCCGGAAAAGTCATTGCTTCTATTCGTGATGTATCGGTTTGCTCAGCAAAACCGGTATTATAAAGAGCTACCTCAGGTCTTAAACTAAAAAAATCCGATAGCCGTATAAGTGCAAATATTGTTGTACGAGAACTAGAGGCACCCGAAAATTTAGATCGAGCCTCAGGGGGAACAACCCCATAACCCTCTGCGCTTACGCTTGTATTAGCAAGCCCATTTGTAAACCCTATTTTAACTTGTGAGTATCCGCTAACTCCTACTAATAGAAGCAATAGTGAAAATATTGCTGTGGTAAGCTTTTTGTGTATTGACATGGGAATTATTTATTGTAAGATAGCCGCTATTCGTGGCTTACTGCAAATTCCCATCGTCAAGTTTGTGTAATAAGGTTTTGCCTACAATTAAAATCAGCGCCAAAACAGCCAATGTGAGCCAATGAAAAGGGATAAAAACCTTTGCAAACAAAAACTCGGTGTAGGTAAAAAACGAAATGAAACCCAACACCAACGGCATATAAAAATAGCGGGGATTGTAAAAGGCAAACAACAACGCAATGCACTCCGCCAATAAAAAGTAGCGTTCGTGCATGCGGGGCAACAAAAAAGGCATGGTTAGGGTGATTAAAAAGGCAAGGTGTACAGTAATATCTAACCCCAACGGTTTATTTTTAAGTTTCCAAACCGAAGCAAATATCAAAATGGCTTGCACACCAAAGGCAACCATCACCCCCGCAGTGTTAAAAATAAAATTATCGCCTACCAATTGGTACACGTTGGGAGAGTTGGCCGTAAGCACAGGGTTATTATCAACAATGTTAAAATACACCAGCAACACATCCATAAAATCTCGGCCTGCTATCAGGCAGGGCACCATTAGTACTATGTAAACTCCTGGTATCAATAAAAAATCTGTAAGCCTCACATCGCGTTTAAACCAAGCGATAGCAAATAAAGGAGCTATCAGCATTGCCTGTAATTTCACACTCAGCGCCACTGCGTACAGCACCATGGCAAACAAGTTATTCCGTCGTGTATCGGCAAGCATCAAGTAATACAAAGCTGCAAGGCTAAAGGCAACATATATAATATCACACTGTCCCCAAAAGCTGCTATTTATAAGCACTGTAGGCAAAAACAAAAACGATGTAAACGCAAGCGCGGGCATAATAGAACTGGCGGGATACCTAAGTTGTATGATACGGTAGATGTACCACGCTGCCATAAAATCAAACGCAATGGAAATGTATTTTATAATCTCCAAATCGGTAAGCGGTAATAGCGAGCCAATACCCAACATATAGGTATATATAGGGGCATAGTTGGTAAACGTATCACCATAAGCGGCAAAACCATGTTGTTTAATATAGTTAAGCCAAGGCATTACCCAGTTTACCGTATCCATTGACGGTTGGGGAATGAATAGCTTGCGTGCTCCCAACGCTGCTGCAATAGCAAACAGCATTAGAAAGAAGGACGCATTGGCCATCATGTGCTGCTTTATTTCCTTTTCGCGGGGAATGATATACAGCACGGCTACCAAAACTGCAAAACCACCCAAGGCAAGTACTATCAGCATTTTTGCCTTATCAGGAAAAGCCGCTGCCAAAAAGGGAATTAGTAATGGCAAATGAACCAAAGAGGCTTTGGACAAAAGTGCTTGGGTATCAAGGCCGGTAAGTTTAGCCAATGCAGCTACAAACAAGCGGCTGTATGCAATGGTTAAAACCCCGCCGGCTACCACAGCAGCAATTACGCGGGTGGTTATATCACTCCAAAAATTATTGGCGTATGCCCAATTAAATTGTAAAGCAACCAACAAAGCTATCATTGCCAGCTTCATCGCCAAATAGGGCAATGGGTTTTGTTTTATCTGTGCTAACCACTTTTTCACAGCGGCAAGATACTTATCTGTTTAAAAAGTTTCACTTTCTAAAATCCAAACTCATCAATTGCACGTATATATAACTGCGGGCTGCAATCCTTCCAAAAAAACACCCGCAAGTGTGTGTGAGAAAAGCCCGGCTTTTGGTTGAAGCCGGGCTTATTTATTAAAGCTATTCTTGTTTGTAAATTACGGATAGGCTACGGCTATTTCGCCGTTGATAATATCTAAATCCTGAAATTTAGTAGTAGAAGTACTAAACACCCTGCACCTGAAATTAAGCGTCAGACGGTATGTTTTTTCGCCTCTTTCGTTCACTGTGTATGGCTGGGCAGCTAAAACGGTAAAGAAAGAGGTGGGCGGTTGATTTTGAAAATCGCTCACGTATTCCTCCCCAGCTTCATCAATGTAACTAATGATAACCTTAGAAAGTTTACTAACAGGGCTAACTACGCTATCTATTACTAAGCCTCCGTATGAGTAACTGGCCATACACTTTTTACCGGTATCCTGAAAAGCTACCTTTTTGCATATTACCCTTGGCTGAAAAGCGCCCGTTGTACTGGTAACTGTAAGGCATACATTATATACTCCCGGACCTGAATACGCGTTTTGCTGTTGCAGCCCTGTTCCCGTGCGTGTATCACCAAAATCCCATGAATATGTCACATTGGACCCCGCGTTTTTGGCAGTAAAATAGGCCGTATCAAAAACTACCGAAGCTGTAAAGTCTGGAACGGCGGTGTCAGAAATAACCCTTGCGGGTGTCACATTATTACAAGCAATATCTGCGCAGCTGTTAAATTGATCTGTAACCCTAAGGCATATATTTTTACCTAAGGTATCCGTGAACGTATGGCTGGGTGTTGAAACACTTGATGAATCACCCGGACCAAAAATCCATTTATAGCTGGGATTAACATACCCTTCTATTTCAGGCTTAAAGTTGTACTTATAGGTTTTAGAAACAACCTGCTGCGGGCCGTGATAATTATAGTTTTTAGCTCTTAACGCAAGCTGAATATTTACAGGGTCGCTGCCACTGTTAGTCAAACTGTCATAAATGGTTATTTTAATCGATTGATTACAGGTTGAGCAACCTGTCCTTTTAAGGTTTCCGCTAAACGAAAATGCATCAACAGAGCTATCAAATGTGTATGAGGTATACAAGTAATAACTGTCTACCCCTGCTACCATTTGCACAGGTTGTCCGCTAGCAGTGCCTTTTATAGAAAACACCGGTTCTTCCTTTTTATCGTTAAAAGGCTCCTCGCTACGCTTGCAGTTAGCAAGTGTAAGCAGGCAGGCCAATAGCACTGCGGCTATAGCGCGGTATCTTTTAAAACCTGATAACATCATAGCGTATGTATAACTGTATGCGTCGTGTTCTATCAAAAACGGAGTTGTTATAGTACCCGTTTACGGTAATATCAGAAAACCCGTTAGTGGTTAAAAATCCAACATGTAGTCTGTTCTTAAAGAAGTTTCCTTCAACACCCAATTGCCACTGCCAATTCCAATCGGCTATCCCTTGCCGGTATGCAGTAGCTTGGGTTGGCACTTTGCTACTAAACCCTGATAAACTGCCATAGCTTTCTTGGGCTATCGTATTTTGTGTATTAATCAAATAACCGGCACTAAAACCACCTACCAAGCTAAATACAGGTATGGGTGAGTAACGGGCTACCACCGGAATATCGATATAATACAATTTTTGGGTACCAATTGTTGTTTGGTCGCGTTGCACACCAAACGAATATGTTTCGCTGGTATATACCTTGTTCAATCCCTCAGTAGTTGTAGTTGTATAGCCCAGTCCAAGTCCCAACTGCAATTTTGAAGTTAGGTAGCGGTTATAAAACAACCCGTAGTAAGGCATAATATTAAAATCATTACCTGTGGGATTTATAATCCTGTAATACCCTGCCATTATCATGGGGCTAATAGAGTTTTTAAGTAATACAGGTCCTTTTTCTTTTTTATTCTTTTTGGTTGAAGTCGTATCAACAGCAGCCACTTTTTGTTGGGTACTGTCTGCTTTGTCGGGAGAACTTGCTTTGGCTGTAGGAGCAGGTTGTTGCGGCCCTTCATTAACGCCCTCATCCTTATCTTTTGTTGGCACTACAGCCGGCACCTCCTGCTTATTTTGTTTTCCGTCCTCAGGGTTTAGTGTTGAAGAGGTTTCAGCACCACCGCCATTATTACCTTTTTCCTTATTATCACTTCTTTTATCCCTACTATTGTCTTGGGCTAATAACTGTTTAGAGTCCCTTTTCTCACCATCATTGTCGACTCCTTTACTTGCCCCGTTATTTGTTCCCTTGGTATTGTGAGTTGCGTTCTTATCTCCGCTCTTTTCACCTTCATTTTTGTGAGCAGAGGTTTGTTTTTGTCCGCTGTTTTGTTTGGATAGTTGGGCAGCCATCAAAGCAGGTGGCCCTCCTTGTACTTCATACTCCTGAGGCTCATCAGCACTGCCTTCTTCTTTGTGTGAATAGCTGGTATCGCCTGCCCCTTCTGTAATGTAGTAATCAGTTGATGTTTCATTCTCACTCAATACCGGAACTTCGGTGTTTGAAGAATCAACAGCAGTCTTGCCATTAACAAGCTGCAACAACTCGTTGCTGTGGGTATAGCCCAGCCAGCCGCCAATGCCCAACAAAGCAAACAACGGCAACAACCAAAACCACACAAAACGTCTTTTCTTTTTACGTTCCACGGGCATTTCACGATCAAGTAATGCTTCTGCGTCGGCCCATTGAGCCTCGTCAAAAGCAAACTCCTGCTCGTTCAGTTGTTTGCGTATTTCTTCTTCGTTCTTACTCAGCCTGTTCATTTCTTGCAGCTTTTGGCTTGTAATACTCTTTTATCATGGCTTGCAGTTTTTTACGTGCATCAAACAACTGCGATTTCGAAGTACCCTCCGAAATTCCCAGCAATTCGCCAATCTCTTTGTGGTTATACCCATCTACCACGTACAAGTTAAATACTTTGCGGCACATGGGGGGTAGTAATTGTATCAATCTGTACAAATCCTCAGTTTGCAATTTCATCTCAGCTTCATTCTCCTCTGGCGGTTCTTCTTTAAAAGAAGGGTCGTTCACATCTGCAAACTCAATGGTTTCTCTCAGTTTTTTATCTTTCCTGTAATTATCAATAATCGTGTTGATGGTAATTCTTCTTATCCAAACCTCTATAGGAGCATCTCCTTTGTATTTGCTAAGGTTCATTACTATCTTTAAAAAACTCTCATTGTGAGCCACTTTGGCATCATCCACCGATGTATAGTACCTGTAACAAATGCGCATAATAAAGGAATAACAAACCTTGTAAAGCTCTAATTGGGCTTTCCGGTCGTTATCCATGCACTTGGTTAATAGGTCTGTGGTTATGTGCATCAATGGGCTTACAGCAAAAAGGTACTAAAGTAGTAAAAAGCAAGGGGTACATCATACCCCAATTGTAAAAATCACATTGTTATAACATATCCCTTTGCAGCTACCCCTTCAATTAATAAAGAGCAGCAACAAAAGTTAACATACAAAAAATCCGAACTTCTGCCGTATCCCAAGCAAAACTGCAATAGCTGCCAAATCTGCAATGCCTTACTAATTATCCTTACAGCAGGATAACTTTTCGGGCTTTGGCTTTGCTAAACACTTTCTGCTTTCAACCCTATACACGTAGGTTGCGTTTAAATGGTTGGGTGATGGCTGAAATTTTTAATAATTTCTCGTTAACCAGTCTGAATCCACATCGTAAAGATTAACGTTTGGGTAATTGAATTTAGACTTAAGTTCTTCGATAGTGATGCTTTTTTGATGTGGGTCGATAAGCAAGGCTAATGTCTCATCCATTTCTTTAACAATTGGTATTAGTGCATCCCTACTCGCAAACTGAAACTTGTGACTATAAAACAACGCAATGTTAAACCCTTCCATAAACCAAGAAGGGCCTTTAATAAATCTCTGAATATCGATTCTAAAATGTAAAAGGTCACTAAATAGCCATTGTATTGAAAGTGGCCTTTGATAAAAATCTTCTGATAGTTTTACGTTTTCTTTTGCAAACTCCTTTATCCTCTTATCCAATTCAGGAATTTTCTTAACCCATTCTAATTCATCATCTATGAAATCCCCCTGCATAAAGAAATCCAGTTCAGCCTTAATATCCGGCATTTCAGTGCCTTTATAAACTCTCTTTACATTGCTGAATATTTGATTAACAAAGGACGCGTTTTGTGCTTTTGTTACACCAAAAGCAGCAAGCATTGCATGAATTTGAAGAGCCCTGTAATATTGGGGAGGATTATTTTTAAGCCGCTCAGCATTAAAGAAATTCTCATCACTGGTCGTATCATACTGCAAAAAATCAACAATTTTATGTAGCAAGTCTTTTGCAGTAAGCTCCTCCATTACCCTGCAAACTCTTTAAGCTCCATCTTCTCACCGTCAAAAACGGCGTAGGTAAAGTGTTTAATCCAATCGCCAAGGTTTATGTACCTGCTGCCGGGCTGCAATTCAATATCCATCGGCAGGTGTCGGTGTCCGTATATAAAATAATCGTGATGAGCTGTTTTTAGAATATCGCGGCTGTAAATCACCAGCCATTCATTGTCTTCGCCCAAAAACACATAATCTTTTTCGCCGTTGGCTTTGCGACTGCTGTGGCTAAAGTAATTGGCGATACCAATACCTATATCGGGGTGCAACCAACGGAATGCCCATTGACACAATTTACTGGCAAATACCTTTTTTATGAATTTATACCCGTGGTCGCCGGGGCCAAGACCATCACCGTGGGCTATGTAAAATTTCTTACCGTTTATCACCCGCTCAATGGGCTGGCGTATTACCGGTATGCCCAGCTCCTTTTCAAAATAACCGAACATCCACATATCGTGGTTGCCCGTAAAAAAAGTAATGGGTATGCCCATATCGCGCAACTCAGCCAGTTTGCCCAGCAAACGGGTATAATACTTAGGGATTACCGTCTTATACTCAAACCAAAAATCAAACAAATCACCCACCAGGTAAATTTCGGCAGCATCGTGTTTAATGCTTTCCAGCCAGGCAACTAAGCGGCGTTCGCGCACCAAACTTTTATCATAATCGGGTACTCCGAGGTGAAAATCGGATGCAAAATAAACTTTCTTATTATCGGGTAGTGCTGTCAAAATACTTGATAAAGGCCGTATTACTTTTTAGCATTTATTAAAAACACATATAACTCTTTGGGGCCGTGCACACCGGTTACCAGTTGCATTTCGATATCAGCAGTGCGGCTGGGCCCTGTAATAAAGTTAATGGCCGAAGGGAGTTTTTTACCGTAGCGGTTGTTAAGGGTTTTTAAACCGTCTTTAATATCCGGCACTATTTGGTTCATCCAAGCAACTACAATGTGAGCTTGGGGAACTGCCACCAAACTGCGGCTGTTTTTTAGCGAACTGGTTACTACTGTTCCTGTGCGGGCTATCAGGCATTCGCAGGTGGTAAGCGATGCCTGCGCACTTTCCAAATTATTGGTGGTGCGTACAAAATCCTGTTCAATATCCTCTAAGTCGGCTTTTAGCTCTTTGTCCCAACAATACAAGTTATCCCACTTCTTGTTTTCAAGCAGGTCTATCAAGCTATCAATAAAATCATATTTGCTATGGCAAAACACAAACTTGCCGCCCGCCAATGAAAGGTTCTTTGCAAAAACTTCGGGCATGGGGTCGGTAATATCCTCATACACACTATGCTCAAGGTCAATTTCGGGGTGCTTGTTGGGCGTTTTATACAACAACCCCGCCCTTATTTTTTTTAGTATGCGTTCTTTGGGAGTGATATTATCCATGCTGCAAACAAATATACTACTTGCTACTGCAAATGTATATTTTTTAGAAAACGTGCGGATTACTTAGCCTTGCTGTTGTATATAACCAACTTTTGGTTGGGATAGATATTATACCCCTTAAGGTTATTCCATTTTTTAATATCGTCTACCTTCACACCGTGCTTTTGGGCAATGGTTCCAAGTCCCTCACCTTTGGCTACAATATGCGTAGTAGTATCGCTTTTTTCTTTACCCCCGTCTTCAGTATTTTTAACTGTTGAGGTGGGTGTATTTGCCTTCTTCGGAGTAGCAGCAACATCACTTTGGGCAGTATCAGAACCTTTGCGAATGGGCAAATTCCTATTCTCCAGTTCGGGTACTTTCTCAATATAAGGATTGGTGTTGTAAGGCTTAAAATCAAGTGCATCCAATTTATTAAAGTGCTGCTTACTTTTTGAAGGCAGTTTAATTACGTAAGGGATGCGTGAAGTTGGTACAATTCCTTGCTTAAATTCAGGATTCAATTCTTTCAGCTCTTTGCTTGACGCATTAAGCACTGTTGCCATTTCATCAAACGATTGCCATTTGTTGACAGACACCGTATCGTATGCGGGAGGGTTGTATGCAATGGGCGATATGCCGTGTTCAGCATGAAAATGGTACAGGTAAACCGCCGCTAAGTATGCTGGGACAATTTTTTGAGCAGCCTTGGGAAGACTGTCGTACATATCCCAGTAGTTAAACTTGTTTCCTGTAAGACGGATATACTTGTTAATAGTGGTAGTATTGGTGGCAAATGCAGCAAGGGCAAGGTCGGGCGAGTTGTACAAAAACCTTAGTTCCTTCATACACTTGGCGGCTGCAAACGATGATTTAGCCAAATCCCTGCGTTCATCCACATAAGTGTTCATTTTTAAATCCCACAAACGACCAACGTTGTAAGACATAGCCCAAGGACCGGCATAGCCTTCAGCATCGCTGTAGGTGCAATCGGCCATGCTATTACCCAATACCATCAACCCTACACTCGAAGGAACTCCGTATTGCGTAAGCATTGAATCGATAACAGGTTTGAAATAAATATACCTGCCCAATGCCTGTGCAGCACTGTTAGGCGTGCGAAGCAACTCATTAATATAGCCGTCAACAACGGCATTGTATTTTATATTAACATCGGGAATGGTGGCAAGCCTGTTGGCATAGTCGGTTTGAGCGGTTGCAGCAGCAGGTACTAAGCACCACAAAACAAGGTAGGCAGTATATTTAAAAAAACGCATCAGTGGTATCTATTGCAGATTTAATACCTAAACGGCAGAAAAGGTAAAATAGTTTTTAACATTAATTTATTGCAGCAGCAAAAGCCAGCAATTGTGCATCGCTGTTTTTGGCCGACATCAGTTGAATGCCCCAAGGCATTCCGCTTGCATCTGTTCCTGCGGGAACAGAGATGGCAGGGATACCCGCCAAAGGAGCTTGTACGGTAAAAATATCAGCAAGGTACATGGCTACAGGGTCGGCAGCCTTATCGCCGATTTTAAACGCCGGAGTAGGGGTAGTAGGCGATAGTATAAAATCGTACTTGCTTAAAATTTCATTGGTCTTTTGCTGTACTATACGGCGCACCTTTTGGGCTTTGGTATAGTATGCATCATAGTATCCTGCCGAAAGTACAAAAGTGCCCAGCATGATACGGCGTTGTACTTCTTTACCAAACCCTTCACTACGCGATTTTTTGAAAGTACTCTCCAAATCGGTGGCATTAGGGCTGCGGTAACCATATTGCAAGCCTTGGTAGCGCGAAAGATTGCTACTGGCTTCAGCAGTGGTAAGCACATAATAGCAAGGCACCATTTGGTCTATCAGCGGAAAATCAACCGCTTCAACCGTATGGCCTTCTTGTTTCAATTTTTCAATAAGTGCCAGCGTGCCGTTCTTAATATCTGCGCTCACCCCATCAGAAGAAAGGGTTTGGCTGATATAGGCAATACGTTTCTTGCCTGTATCGGCAGGAAGCATAAAGGCAGGCGCAGGTTGTTGGGTTAGTGTGGCATCAAACTCATCAGGGCCTGCAATTACATCCATAATTGCTTGCATATCACTAACGCTTGATGTAATGGGGCTAATTTGGTCTAACGATGACGCGTAGGCCAATAAACCCCAACGCGACACCATCCCGTAGGTTGGTTTGTATCCGTATAAGCCTGTAAAGGCCGCAGGTTGTCGCACCGAACCACCCGTGTCACTACCCAAAGCTGCCAAGCACAAATCGGCTTGAACGGCAACGGCCGAGCCTCCCGATGAACCGCCTGACACGCGGGTATTGTCTAAGTCGTTTAATACTGGTCCGTAGGCACTGTTCTCATTGCTGGCACCCATCGCAAACTCATCGCAATTAGCACGTCCTAATATGATACAGTCTTCGGCCAGCAACCGTTCAGTAACGGTTGAAGAGTATAGCGAAGTAAAACCCTCCAGTATTTTACTGGATGCACTCACTTTGTGACCTTTAAAACAAATGTTGTCTTTCAGCACCAACACCATGCCTGCCAGCTTACCAGCGGTTCCGCTTTTCAGCTTTTCGTCCACTTGGGCAGCGTGTTGCAGTGCTTCGTCGGCATATACTTCCAACAAAGCATTCAGGTGTTTTTTTTCTTCGGTGCGTTGCAAATAATAACGCACCAAATCAACACAGGTAAGATTTCCTGCGCTGATTTCAGCACGTACCTGTGCCAACGATTGAAATTTCTTCAAAGCCACTAATTGTTTGCCGCTTGGTATTACTTACTTGCTTTCGGTTTTTGCTTCCTTTTCAGCAGGAGGAGGATTTTTGATACCTTCTTGTATCTCATCCTTCACTTTGTTTTTGGCATCGTTAAACTCACGGATACCGCTGCCAAGTCCACGCATCAATTCAGGAATTTTTTTACCGCCGAACAGTAAAAGGGCAATTACCAAGATAAGGATCCATTCAGAACCTCCGGGCATACCAAATAAAAGAATACTTAAAGTCATTGCTTAAAAATGTGCGCAAAGTTACCAAATTTTTAGCACTTGCTACTTTTTAGACTGTTTTTGTTTGAAGGGGTTGGATTACTCCTATAATTAATTAATATATAAACAAAAAATAAATAATATTCAAGTTGATTTATATCTTTTGATTACTAACCTTTGAAACATACTATCACACGCATTATAACTAACTTTATTATGGAAAATTCTATCAACGGCGTTCAGGCTGCTAGCTCTGACATGCCCACACTAACCGGCGCCGACCTAATGGGGCGCATCTACAATGTAAGAAGCGGACGCATTGCTCGCTCATCCTCAGTAAAATCTACACAGCTGTTTAACTTCAGTACCGAAATGCAATCTATCGATATCGGGTCGTTAGGCGAATTTTACGCATCTGAAGATTTACAGGTAGACACCACTTTTGAAGACCACATGGGTGAAACCACCTCAGAGGTTTTCTACTCAGAAGATGTAAACAACTCTTTCTCTGTCAACGTGGGAGTAAGCGGCTCTACCGGTAGTTTTACCGGCGAGATGAACGAATGCTACTCACAAACCACCGACAATTACTACGAAAGCTCAATGGCGCTGGCCAAACAGTTTTCGCAGTAAACTATCTACAAAATTGTGATGAAAGGTGACGCCGAGTACTGGCGTTCATTAATGAAAGACTCTGTAAATGCTGATATTAACGGCAGTATGTCTGCTGAAGATGTAGTAAGCAAATACGGCACACACTTTCTTGCATCCGGATATTTTGGAGGTGTTTGGATGTATTCGCAAAGTATCTCAAAATACTCTGCCACCAGCACCACCGAGGTAACCAACACCCTATCGGCATCGGCAGAGGTAGAAGGGGTAAAAATAGGCACATCAACCACTAATACCAGCAGCACAACTTCAACCGAAACAGTGAGCCAAACCGATTTGTATCTAAACACTATCGGAGGAACAACAACAAGCAGCTACGACGCGTGGCAAGCATCGGTAAATGAAGGAAACTGGAGCTTGATTAGTTTTGATAACGACACAAATGTTTCGTTACAGCCGCTTTCTGTATTGGTTGACCCAACCAACCAAGAGCGCATTGATGAAATAGATGCTGCAATTAAAAGCGTTCTCACTCCTTTCAGTTTCCAAACATTGGCGTGGGAAGTGGATGGCAGCAAAGAAACCATCAACTCCGGCACAGTAGAAAAGAAATTTATTCTTGACCCCGATACAGAAAGCCATATGGTAATAGTAGGATTAGGCTTCTCGGTTGACGACAGCAACTTAAAAACTCTTAATGCCAAGTTACTAAACCTTGAAACAGGAAATACCGACTGGTACACTGAGGATAGCAGTGGAAATCACGTAAAAGTTTACAGCAGTAATGCTGAAACCGAAACAGTGTGCTCTAATGGCTATGTAGTAACAGGCATGGGCTTGAATGCCGGCGACACTAAAATGTACACCACTGAATTGTACGGACAGGCATTTGATGTGATGGACATTGAAGATAACACCTATTTGGGCACTAAAGTTTATACGTTTGGCGACGGTGACCCCGAAACTAAGTACAAACCAACAACAGGCAACGACCGCATTATACGCGGCCTTGAAGTTGGCGTATACCACGGCGATGTGGGCGCACTATATCTATACTTTGGTAAGTTTAAGAAAACCACCCTATAGTTATACTATATAATATAAAGGCCGGCAGGGGAATCCTTCTGCCGGCCTTTGTTTTTCATTTAGTAAAAAATCGTATTGATACGCGGTGGCTTTGTTAACTTCGTTAAAATGAATATGCGAGGCAAATGGGTAGGCTGGTATGCCTATAACAATAAAAAGATTGACAAAATAAGGGGCGTCGACAAAACGATGTTTAGTATTTATATAGATACTGTAAACGGCAACAAATTTTATGGCACGGTTGAGGACGATAAAAACACCCTCGGAATGGAAGGCATAGGTCGGATTGAAGGCACAGTTGAGGGAAACGTTATGAGTTTTACCAAAAAAATGCCCTTTAGAACGTTGCTTATAAGAGGGGAACGGGTTATTGATAAATCAAAAAAACATCCAACAGTATATTATAAAGGTACTGGTGTGAATGACAATTCTTTTAAAGGGGAATGGAAGTTTAAATTTGGCCTGACATTTATCGGTATGATGCCCGCCATCCTGTTACCCATAAAAGGAACATGGGAAATGAAAAGGGAAACCGACATTGTTGAGCCGTAAACTTTTCCTCTTATTTTGAAGGTAGCTTACCCCTCACTTTTATCCCTTTTTCTTGCGCCATTGCTATAAACTGCTCTAAATCATCGGGGCTTTTAAACGAACGCAGCGGTACAAAATTTCCAAAATTCTTTGCCTTCCACAGTACCATCCAGTCCTTTTTAAGTTCCACTGTTTTGTATGCACTCCACTCGTTCTTCACTTCAAAAGTCTGGCCTTTAATATTCACCCCTGTATCATCGGTAGTAAACGTTTGCTTTTCATTAAGGGCGGCCATACGGTAATAAAGCCCCCTCACCCTGTAAAACAAGGTAACGGGTAAAAACAACAATAAATAACCCAGCGCAAATAATGCAATAATATCCGCAGGGCCTTTTGTCAGCGCATCCCAACCACCGTTGGTTAAGTTTGTAGCCACTATTACCGCACAAGCTGAAAGTGCAATCAGCACCACAGGATTGCCATACACAATCCTGTAATTCAATTTTATATATTCTTCGGCCGTTATTTCAACATCAAACTTCACCATAATTTTTTTGCGAAATTTAGTTTCGCAACTGTTTCAAAACAAGCCGCAACAGCAACAAAAACTTTGTCTATTTTTGCGTTCCTGTAAAAACCGATAATGAAAATTACCGACCACATTAAGAATGCCAACGGCGAAACATTGTTTTCGTTTGAGATTTTACCCCCGCTAAAAGGAAAAGGCATTGAAAGTATATATCAAGGTATTGACCCGCTAATGGAGTTCAATCCCAAGTTTATTGATGTAACCTACCACCGAGAAGAGTTTATAGAAAAGAAACTTCCGGATGGCAGCTACCGTAAAATAACTACTAAAAAACGTCCCGGCACGGTAGCTATTTGCGCGGCTATCATGAACAAATACCACGTGGATGCTGTACCCCATTTGATTTGTGGCGGGTTTAGCCGTGAGGAAACTGAAAACGCATTGATTGACCTTGCCTTTTTGGGCATTGATAATGTATTGGCACTACGCGGCGACAATGCCAAAGGCGAAAGTTCTTTTAAGCCTGAGCCTAACGGAAATGCCAACGCACTTGAACTATTGCAACAAATACAACAGTTGAATAAGGGTGTTTATCTGGACGATGAATTAGCAGATGCATTCCCTACTAACTTTTGTGCGGGTGTGGCAGGATACCCTGAAAAGCACCACGATGCACCCAATCTAAAAAGCGATATGGCTTTTTTGAAGAAGAAAATTGAGGCAGGTGCGGAGTTTATCGTTACCCAAATGTTTTACAACAACAGCAGGTATTTTGAGTTTGTAGACAAATGCCGCGAAGCAGGCATCAATGTGCCCATTATACCCGGCTTGAAGCCACTAACTACCAAAAAGCAATTGTATGTGCTGCCAAACTTGTTCCACATGGATTTGCCTGAAGAACTGACTGAAGCTGTAGAGGCTTGCAAAGACGATAAACAAGTAGCACAAATTGGTATTGAGTGGGCGGTGCAGCAATCAAAAGAATTGAAGGCTAAAGGTGCTCCCGTACTGCATTTTTACACCATGGGGCGTAGCGCAGCCACTTATGCTATTGCCAAAGAAGTATTTTAATCCGGTTTCAGTATAATGCTTACGCTTTATAAATGCTATAACGCGGGCTTTACACTGACAACCGCCAACCGATAACTATGAGAGGTATTGTTACCAAATCAACCGGAAGTTGGTACGACGTGAAAGACGACGAAGGAAAGGTATGGCAGGCAAGGATTAAAGGAAAATTCAGGTTACAAGGCATTAAAAGTACAAACCCCATTGCTGTTGGTGATGACGTTGAAATTGAGCCCGAAGGCGATACCAACAATGCGATGATTGTATCGCTTCATCCCCGCAAAAATTACATCATTCGCAAAAGCAATAACCTCAGTAAGCAAACACAAGTTATCGCCGCTAATATCGATCAAGCCTTATTGTTTGTTACCCTTGCTTTACCGCGCACCTCAACGGGATTTATCGACCGATTTTTGGTAACGGCCACAGCCTATCACATTCCCGTTATTCTTGCCTTCAATAAAATTGATTTGTATGAAGACGAGGGGATGCAATTGTTGCGCGAATACGAAGCAATTTATGAACCTCTCGGTTACGACTGCATACAGGTATCAGCCAAAAACGGCACTAACATAGCGGCTCTTAAAGACAAGCTGAAAGGAAAAACCACGCTTGTTTCAGGGCATTCAGGCGTAGGAAAATCTACTTTCATCAATAAACTTTCTGACGAGATACAACAAAAAACAGGAGAAATATCCGACTACTCGCTAAAGGGAAAACACACCACTACTTTTGCCGAGATGTTTGAGACAGAAGACGGTACACGGATTATTGATACCCCGGGTATTAAAGATTTTGGGGTAGTTGATTTAGCCAAAACCGAAGTTGCCCACTATTTCCCTGAGATGAAGGCTCTGATGGGAAGCTGCCGATTTAACGACTGCCTGCACCTTAACGAACCGGGCTGTGCCGTACTAAAAGCCATTGAAGAAGGCACGCTTCGCCCGGAAAGATACTACAGCTATTTGAGCATCATTAACAACGAAGACGTGCATCATTAATGGTTATCTTTTCAGTAAATATCTCAAAAAATACACCCATTTTTTAAAACACTACACCCTTTATTTACCAATAACTTTTTATTGTAATTAATACTTAGCCAGCAGTTTGCGCAATGCAAACAAATGCCCGAACAAAGCTAATGGCACTAAAAAGAAGGGGATGAATATATAAGGGAATTCGAGTACAATTGTATTATGCGGCTCGTTTGTAAACACCTGAAAGTTAGTAGGTGCTGATAAAATAGCTACAGTAACAATATTGGCAAGTAAAATCAAACCGCCAACGTTCCACGCCACCAATGCCCACTTTGGCAATACCCTTTTGTGATAACCGAAATACGCTATAAAAGGAGCTGTTAGCCCAACAAGTACATCATAATTTAAACCTTCAAAGGTCATTTGTTGGGGTATCATCCCCAAGTGCAGTGCCCAAACAAAAATCAACTCTAACGGGAGTCTGAATGTTTGAAGTGCTACCGCATACTTCATATTCTCTTCTTTAAAATGTGTAAGCGGCTCATACTTTAGAGCGAAGTATACAGCCAGTAAAATTGTTGCCAACACTGTAGGAAAAAAAACAGGAGGGGTACTTTTAATAGTATCTAAAAAAACTCCTTTTAAAGATAAAATACTATCAACAATCCAAACTAAAATAAGAAAAATTATAGGAAACAGTTTGTTTCTCATTGTTGACTGACTAACAGCACTTTTAAAAACAAACGCTACCCCAAGGGTAGTAATCAGCAATAGCGCGGTGTATGCAAAGGTTATACCAAAAGATTCTGCTTTCATAGTTTAATTTATTTTAAGTGTATATACAATTATATGGTCAAATTTTTAGGCTCGTAACTCATCCATGTTTTGGTTAATAGCTTCTGTCATAATGTCCAACTGTTGCACACTGAAACGCCCGAATAAATCAGAAATTTTATGGTGCATCGCTTCCCAAACAGGCGACACTTGCTCTAACAACTCATATCCTTGAACAGTTAATGCAAGTACAGTATTCCTGGGATCTTCGCCTTTTGTTGCCTGTATCAACCCTCTTTTAACCAACTTCTTTGCGTCACGGCTCATGGTTGAAGGGTCAAGCACCAACTTGTCGGCCAGTGTTTTCTGATTGATTCCCGGCATCTTACCAACCACAAACAAAATCGCCAGCATACTGCCTTCAAGTCCAAAAGGGCGAAGGCGTGCATCATACAGTGAGGCAACTTTACGCTGCAATTTTCGCAGCTTGGCGTTAACACACTCTATTGGATTCACCTTATCAAAATTTGGCGTTTCGATTTTCTCTTCCATCGGGGCAAAGATAAAATCATTTTACTTGTATATGCAAGTTTATGATGGTTGATTATACAAATACTTATTTTATTTGTGCATTGTAGTAGTAAAATCAAGTAGTTTTTTTAGTAGGTTTGTTACGTTTTAAATAGTCAACCACCGAAAAGAAACAAGACAACACCACAGAACTTTATTCAGCGCTCTGTGTTAAACGACTGAGAAAAAGTAAAGGCTGTGTAAACTGCGTTTAAACCCAACTAAGTACTCCCGCTATGAAGCTCAATAATATCCGACTGCTTGTTAAAGACTTTAATACCTGCTTTGATTTTTACAAAAACCTGCTGGGCCTTGAGGCAAGTGCCGGAAAAAGGGGCGACTCATACGCTAGTTTTAACATCGGTCTACAGAGCGGTTTATCTATTTTCAAGTCAGACTTGATGGCACCCGTGGTTGGTAATGCTGATAAAGAACTGCCCGTTGATGCCCGCGACAAGTTTGTTATTATAATAGAGGTGAACAATGTGGATGCACTTTACCACGAGTTGAGTGACCGTGTTGAGTTTTTGAACCCCCCATCGGATGTACCTGCAATGGGTCTTAGGGTTGCTCACTTACGTGACCCCGAGGGCAACCTGCTTGAATTATTTTCTAACCTGCTTGAGTAGTAAATTAAATATTAATTTAATTCAACTACAATATTATCTGATAACTCAGAAGAATCGGTAAGCACGATTACAGTATCAAACTGCAAAACTCCTGATACTGCATAAAAAAAGTAAGTGCCTTTAGTAAGCCCGTCAAAATGGGCATGATAACTAAAACCGGGCTCCCTCACAGCATCATGCTTTTCATCAAATTTTGTGCTATCACCCGGCATTTTATCATCTCCGTACTTCAGATACATTCTAGCCGCTATTGGTACCCCATTGTACCCACTGAAAAAGGCACGGCTGAAACTTCCCCCTTTACCTCCTTCAAACGGATTAGCCTTAAGGGGTTGCTCAACCGTAGGATTATCTTTCTTACACGAAGCAAACCCAAAACATGCAATACCCACAGCGATGTAAACTACATAACGCATACAAACAATTTTAAGGTAAGTTACAAAAAGCTAAGGTGTTTACAATTCGTATAAGCTAAAGAGCACGGATTTTGTAATTTTGTACCCTCAACACCCTGCCTTATGCAGTGGTTTGTGAAACGATATGACAGATAAATACGCTTTACGCGGGGTTTCTTCGGCAAAAGAAGATGTGCATAATGCCATCAAGAATATAGATAAAGGCTTATTTCCAAAGGCTTTTTGCAAAATTGTACCTGACTTTTTGAGTAACAGTGCCGACCATTGCGTGGTAATGCACGCCGATGGCGCAGGTACAAAATCATCACTGGCATACATCTACTGGCGCGAAACCGGTGACCTTTCGGTATGGAAAGGTATTGCCCAAGATGCGGTGGTGATGAATACAGATGACTTACTATGCGTAGGCATTACTGATAACATATTACTATCAAGCACCATTGGCCGTAATAAAAACTTAGTACCGGGTGAAGTGATGAAAGCCATTATTGAAGGCACGGAAGAGTTTATTGAAAATATGCGCTCTTTTGGGGTGAATATTTACAGTACAGGCGGTGAAACTGCTGATGTGGGCGACCTTGTACGCACCGTGATTGTGGATAGCACCGTTACTGCCCGTACGCACCGCAACAGCATTATTGACAATGCTCGTATAGGTGCAGGGCAGGTGATTGTTGGGCTTGCATCGTACGGACAAACTTCCTACGAAACCATGTATAACGGCGGAATGGGCAGCAACGGCTTAACCTCTGCCCGCCACGATGTGTTTGAGAAGGAATACCGCGCGAAATATCCTGAAAGTTACGACCCTAAAGTTGACGAAAGCCTTGTGTATGCCGGTGCCTTAAAACTTACCGATTCGGTTGAAAATTGCCCATTAGATGCAGGCAAAATGGTGTTATCGCCTACCCGTACGTATTTGCCTGTGGCACGTGCCATTTTTGCCGAACACAAACAAGCCATTAAAGGTATGGTGCATTGCAGTGGTGGCGGACAAACCAAAATATTGCACTTTGTAGATAATTTGAAGGTGGTTAAAAACAACTTGTTTCAACTTCCTCCGTTGTTTAAAACCATACAAGAACAATCGGGCACATCGTTGCAAGAAATGTACAAGGTGTTTAACATGGGGCACCGCATGGAGATATATACCGACGAGAAAACCGCCGAGGATATTATCCGCATCTCTAAGTCATTTAACCTTGATGCCCAAATTGTGGGGTACACCGAAGCATCAGCCTCCAAAGAATTAGTGATTGAAGCTAACGGGGAGCGTTTGGTTTACTAACCCGCCAAACAATACGTTTCGTCACTTTTCGACGAACGAACTCTCGCTTTATCACTCACTTACTAGATCAATTTTGGTATAAAAAACTGTTTTTTACCTGAATCTTACCATGTAGTCAACCATTTGCTACTAAATTGCGTATCTTAGTACATTAAGGCAAGGTGGTTTTTGCACATAAACACATACCGAAAAAAGTATCGGCGGGGATAGTATTCTGTCTTTTAGCCGCATTGGTATTACTTTGCCCTCAACAAGCCGCAGCCCAGTGTAATGCTTCGTTCACGTTTCCTAAAGATACCGTCTGTAGTGGACAAGCTGTTCCCTTTACAAACAGTTCGACAGGAAGTGGCACATTAACCTACCTATGGAATTTCGGCGATGCTTCAAGTCCTTCTAACTTTAGCAATGCCCAAAACCCTAACCATTCGTACACCGATTCAGGACGTTTATTCATAACCTTAATTGTAACTGACGGGTCGGCTTGTTCAGATACATTAACCGACAGTATCTACATAATAAAAAGTCCGCAGGCTGCATTTACACGCTACGATAACTGCAAACAAAACGTCACCAAGTTTTCAAATAACTCAACCACAACGGTTGGAGATGCCATTACAGGCTGGCGGTGGTTTTTTGGCAACGGCGATTCATCACACCAAGCTAATCCCAACTATACCTACGCTGATACAGGTACTTACACTGTAAAATTGATTGTAGGTACAGTAGGCGGGTGCGCTGATACCGTTACGCAATCACTACGGGTATACTCAAAGCCCGTGATTAGTGTTGGTGATACTCAGTTTTGCGCAGGTACTTCGGTTAACCTTAGCGTTACAGTGAATGAAACCAGCGGAACAGCCTTTTTGTGGCGTTTGGGTGATGGAAACTCATCAACCCTACAATCGCCTTTATATACTTACAACACGGGCGGCTACTTTAAGCCCCGCGTGAGGGTTACACATGGCGGTACAGACTCTTGTTTTGCACAGTTTGACAGCATTACCGTGCAAAGCTTACCCATTGCCAATTTTGTGATAGCAAACGACACCCTTTGCTTTGAGGGAAACAGTGCTTGCATTACCGACTCAAGTAAGCAAGGGCCCTTTGGTGCCCCGATATGGAAACGGACTTTGGTATTTGGTGACGGTTTTTTAGATAACACCACCCCAGTAAGTACTAAAACCATTTGCCACAGTTATAGTGATGATTTGGGCGGAAGTTATCCTATTACCCTTGAGGTTACCGATTTTAACAACTGTTTTGCCAGCAAACAAGTTTCAGGAGCGGTGGTAGTGTTGCCTGATTACGTTCCAACGTTTACGGTTATAGAAAACAAGGATTGCTTTACCACCCAAGTAACACTGAATAACACTTCTACGTTCGATTCGAGCAAAATACGCCGATTCCGTTGGGTATATGGCGACGGCAGGATAGATTCGACCCATTGGCTGCAAAGCCAGCACTTATATACCACAAACGGTAACTTTAATATTCAGTTAATAACTACAGATACATCGGGCTGCCCAAAAACGTTACTTTCACAAACATCTGTACAAAGCACAGTACTGAATTTTAACCCAACGGTAAACAAAGACACCAGTTGCTATTACGGTAATTCATTTGTGGTAAGCAACCCTGTGAACATTGGCACGAACGCCACTTGGGATTTCGGTGACGGTACCAGCGACACAACGTGGACAGCAGGTAACAGCTACGGTGCACCCGGTAACTACACTATCACCTTGCGGATACAGGCCATCAACTGTGATACGCTGGCAAATGTGCGCACCGTAACCGTTTTAGGACCACGTGCCAGCATAGGCACACCGCTAAATCGCTACCAATGCCAGATACACGATACGGTAGTATTTAGCAACTCTATAACCAATCCTTACCTATCCAACCACGGTCCTGCGCCGGGCAACATAAAACGTATTTGGGACTTTAAAGATGTTTGGGCCCCTAACTGTACTACCGATACCAAAAACGGTATCAATGTAGGTGTAAACTGTAACTATTCTGCCGATTCACTCAACGTTAAACACTGGTACACTCCGGGCAAAGAAGCCTGCTACCGTCCCATGCTGATATTGTACGATACTCTTTGGGGATGTTCAGATTCAAACAGTGTTGATTTAGCATTACTGCCGCCAAAAGCAGGTCCCGACCCAACAGCCACTCCACCGGTTACGGGATTGATGTTTAGTGGCCCCGACTGTTTAGGCCCTGAAAGCATAAAATCAAAATCACTTTCACTAAGTCTTACCCGCCCTGCCTGCGACCGTGAGACGTTTTGGGTGATGTGGGATTCTACCTGTGCTGAGCAATCGGGTAGTTTTAATTCGTTTTGGGTTCCGCAAGATTTTAGCCACAACTATCAATACGCCAACCCACCGTGCGATACAGGCGGCAGGGTAACATTGGGTTTGATTATCCGTAACGGTCGAGACAGTTCAGGCAACTTTTGCTACGATACTGCATGGTACCACAATGTATTTCAGTTTAATGACTTATACCCTTCCATCACCCACGATTTTGACCCTACGGTAAGTCGTTGTGTGGGTACAACCGTTAACTTCAGGGTAACAGATACAACCCAAACCGGGATCACAGATTACAATTGGAGCTTTAGTGATGGGGGAGCACCCATAAACGGGCCTAATTTGTTTAGCACCTCACACACATTCGATTCAGCAGGTACGTTTGATGCAACGCTTACAATGACAAATGCCGACGGCTGCCAAGGCAGCGCAACGGTTACCATTAATATTGGTTTTGGGGGCGATTTTGACATGACACCCAAAAAGATATGTGCCGGAGATACGATTACATTTTTTGATAGTATTTATTATTTCGATAAAGGGCTATCCTTGTGGCGAACCCCTGCACGACAGGCAGCCAATCAGGAAACAGTTTGGTGGGATTTTGGGGATGGAGCAGGCTTTAGCACGAATGGATGGCAACCCTCAAAAGTTTTTGACAAGGCAGGCACTTACACAGTAAGGCTTGCTCTAAAAGACAGTTCGGGATGTACCGATACCATTACCCACAGCGATATTTTTACAGTGTACGGCACCTATGCCGATGTTGGTATTACCGATACCTTGGTATGCCCGCAGGTGTACCAGTTGATTGACTCTACCAAGATATACGACCCGCTTAATTTCATCTCTATTCCTGATGATGATAGTGCCGTGAGCTGGAAATGGACAATAATGCCGGGCAACCTTAAAAGTACCATCCAGAATCCGTTTTTTGATTTTCCGAGGGGTGGGGATTACAGCATAAAACTGTTAGTTGAAAACACACAAGGCTGTAAGGATAGTATCGAGAAACAAATGAACGTAAAAGGCCCCGTGCCTGCCTTTAGCATTGTGGGAGACAGTTTAGGCTGCAGTCCGCTGCTGATAACGTTCTCAAACCAAACCATCAATGCCAATAAATACATCTGGAATTTTAGGGATGCCAGCAATAACACGCTAACCACACTGAGCGACAGTAACGTATTTAACATTTATACAGGCGGAGGGCTTTACAAACCTTACCTGACAGCAGAAAGCAGCGAATACGACAGTAAGCAGGGACGGACGGTTACTTGCCGTGCAGTTTTCCCTGATACAGCATTACACATCATCCGCTTGGTAGCCGTAAGTGGAACACCCGTAGCTGCTTTTGGCAACACCAATGCTTGCAGCAGTTTCTCACTAAACTTTACGGATTCATCTACCCTAGATTCAGGCACGATAGTTTCACACTTTTGGGATTTCGGCGACGGCTCTACTTCCACCCTGCAAAACCCCGGTCACAGCTTTGCCGATACAGGCACTTATACCGTTACGCTTATTGTAACAGCATCATCGGGTTGTGCAGACACAGTGGTTAAAAACATTGCGGTTGCTCCTCCTCCTTCGGCTGACTTTGTGGTGCAAAACACCTGCCACGGAAACATTACATTGTTTACCGATTCTTCTTCAACCAATAACGCCTACGTGGTACGGTGGGATTGGGATTTTGGTGATTTAACTACATCTGTACTTTCAAACCCAAGCAACCAATACCTAACTGCAGGTACTTATCCCGTAAAACTAAAAATACTTACCAATGCAGGATGCGAAGACTCTGTAACGAAAAACGTGAGCATCAATCCTGTTCCGGTGGTCAGCTTTGTAGCACCTGCTACTTGTGCAGAAACCAACGTTGCCTTTGTAAACAATTCATCCATTGCAAGCGGCACTGCCACTTATGTTTGGAAATTCGGCAACGGTAATACATCTATACAAACCACACCTACTCCTGCGTATACTACGCACGGAACTTATACCGTTTGGCTGATTGCCACCAGTGACAGCAGTTGTAAAGACTCAACATCGCAGGTTATTACCATACACCCGCGTCCGGTGCCTGCGTTTTCTATCAATGATAGCGACCAGTGTATCAACATCAACAATTTTGTATTTACTAACGGCTCAAGCATTCCTTCGGGAACATTCACTTCAGAATGGAGTTTTGGTGACGGTGCTAACGCCAACACAACCAGCCCTACCCATGTGTATGCCGACACGGGAAGAAAAACAGTTTTTGTAACAGAAACCTCTGATTTTGGGTGTACCCGAGCATTGGGCAAGTACGTGTACGTTTTTCCACAACCAACGGCAGGCTTTACTATTAATGATACCGCACAGTGTATCAATACACAGTCGTTTGTGTTTACCAATACTAGTACTGATACGGGAACATTTAGCAGTAACTGGAGTTTTACGGATGCTACCTCGGCTACCAGCACCGATGTAACCAAAACCTTTGCCAACGATATTTATTACACAGCGCAGTTAGTAGTAACCAACGGCAACCTATGCCGTGATACAATAGCAAAAGATGTGCGGGTGTTATCAAAACCCGCTCCTGCTTTTACCATTAATGATACGGGCCAATGCGTAAATAATAACCTGTATGCCTTTACCAATACCACCACAATAAACAACGGCAGCACCACTGCTTTGTGGAGGTTTGGCGATGGAGCAACGGGCACATCGTTTAATGAAAACCACAGTTATACGTATGATACAGGATATACTGTAAAGTTGGTTGCCACCAGCGACAGGGGTTGTTTAGACAGTACCACCCGAACGCTTACAGTGTTCCCTAAGCCGTTTCCTAAATTTACGGCGAACGATAGCGACCAGTGCTTGAACATCAATCAATACACGTTCAGCAATCAAACTACTTTAAAGTACGGAACTAACAGCTACGATTGGAAATACGGCGACGGTTCTACAGATATAACCACAACTGGAAGCCGCGTGTATGCACTTGACGGGGATTACACGGTAACCCTGACCGCAACTTCTGATAACGGCTGTATAGACAGCATTAAAAAACAAATAACGGTTTTCCCTGTGCCCAACTCATCGTTTACTATTAACGATGCCTCGCAGTGCTTAAACATCAACAGCTTTGCTTTTACCAGCACCAGCACTACGGGTATCGGCACACTAAAATACGATTGGTTTTTCGGGTCGGGACATACCTCAAAACAGGCCGATACTACTTTTAGCATCAATACTGTAGGGTTGTACCTTGTGCGGTTAATTGTAGAAAACATATACGGATGTTTTGACACCTCGCTTACCCAGTTTGAGACTTACCCCGTCCCACAAGTACAGTTTACCATTAACGATACCGACCAATGCTCAAACATTAACAACTTTGTGTTTACCAACCAAAGCACTATCAGCGCAGGCACACAAAGTTACCGTTGGGAGTTCGGCACTGAAGGAACCAGTACGCAGGCCAGTCCGTCGTTTGTGTTTTCAAATGATATTACCCATAACGTAAAACTTAAGGCAACATCTAACCAACAGTGTACCGATTCGTTGATTAAACAAGTGATTGTGCTGCCCACTCCGGTTGCCAACTTCAACATTAACGATACCGGCCAGTGTGTAAATGGTAATAAATACGACTACACCAACCAAACCACACTGAAATACGGCACGCTTACCTATAACTGGGATTTTGATAACGGCAAAACATCAATGGCGACAGATACATCTATTGTGTATGCTGCCTACGGCAAGTACCAACCCGTATTAATTGCCACTTCAAACTTTAATTGCCGCGACACTATTACCAAAGACATTAGTGTGTATGCCAAACCTACTCCTGCCTTTAATATTAACGACACCGACCAATGCCTGACGGGCAACAGCTTTGTAATGAGTAATCAAAGTGTGATTGCCGAAGGCATAATGGCTTTTGATTGGTTTTGGGGCGATGGCGGAAGCAGCACCCAACTGCATCCTAACCGCACTTACGCCAAAGACAGTACCTACACTATTAAGCTATTGGTTACTTCAAACTGGAATTGTAAAGATTCCATTAGTAAGCAGGTAGTGGTGTTCCCGCAACCGCAAATTGCTTTCAATATTAATGATAGCGGCCAGTGCGTGAATAACAACCAGTTTCAGTTTACCAACGCTAGTGCGGTGAAATACGGCAGCATGACGTATAACTGGAATTTCGGCAATGGTAAAACCGCTGTGGCTACTGATACCGCCATTGTTTATACTTACGATTCTACTTTCAGAGTGGTATTAAGAGCAACCACCAATAACGGCTGTACCGATACCGGAGGACGTTATGTAATTGTCCACAGCAAACCTTCGCCGGCTTTCGCAACAAACGATATCGACCAATGCGTAAACAACAACCTGTACCGTTTCACCAATCAAACCACCATAAAATTGGGTAGCAACACTTACGACTGGGATTTTGGAAACGGTACTACAGATACCGCCATCCACCCTGTTAAAGTATATACTTACGATACTACCTATCGGGTACGTTTATTAGCCACCTCAAACTTTGGGTGCGTAGATTCTATTGCCAAAACTATGTTGGTGTTCCCTAAACCACAGGCGGCTTATAGCGTTAATGATTCATCACAGTGTATCAACACCAACCGTTTTGTATTTACCAATCAATCAGTCATTAAATACGGAACCCTCACTTATGCTTGGGATTACGGCAACAGCAACGGAAGTACGACCATTAACCCCACCTATGTATATCCTGTACAGGGCACTTTTATAGTTACACTTATTCCGCGCAGTAATAACAACTGCTACGATACCGCACGGGGCACATCGATATTATTCCCCAAGCCCAACCCCGATTTTGTAATTAACGATACCGCCCAGTGTTTGTTTGAGCAGGACTTCTTCTTTAAAGACACCTCAACCATTGATAGCGGAACGTTTACCCACTTGTGGCGTTTTAGCGACGGTACTTCTTATGATTCGGTAAACATTCGCAGGCAGTTTAACAACCCCGGCACTTATACCGCCGAATTGGTGCTCACCTCGGATGAGTTGTGTATGGATTCTATCACCAAAAATGTAGTGGTGTACCCCCATCCCAACCCCAATTTTGGCGGCCTAAAGTTGTTTTATTGTACCGATGATGATTCGCTACCGTTGCAACCGCTGGTGGCAGGTGGTATTTTCACAGGTAAAAATATGCGGAACGATACCTTTGTCCCCCGTTTTACGGGTGCCGACACGGTATTTTACCGCGTACAGGTGAACGGCTGCTATAGCGATACCGAGAAATACACCAAGGTGTTCCCGCTGCCTTCTTTGTCGTTACCTTTAGACACTACTCTTTGCAAACGTGAGTTTTTAATACTGAACGCCCAAAACCCCAACGCCAAGTATTTGTGGAACACAGGCAGCACCGAACCAAGCATACGGGTAGCACAACAAGGGTTGTATATTGTCAACCTGTTTAATATTTGCGATACCATCACCGACTCGGTGTATGTGGCTTTCCGCGATTACGATTGTAATTTCTTTTTCCCAACCGCTTTTACCCCTAATGCCGACGGGCAAAACGATGTGTTTTTGCCGTACATGGAGGATGTGATTGAGTTTAACATGAAGATTTTTACCCGCTGGGGTGAGTTGATTTTTGAAAGCAATGACAAAACCAAAGGCTGGGACGGAACCTACAAAGGCGAACCCCTGCAAGACGGCGTGTATGTGTGGAAGATTTTCTTAAAAATCGACGAATCGGGTGAGGTGTACAATCATTCTACGGGTGGCAACGTTACCCTTTTACGCTAATATTTAGCTACATTCGTTACAACAACCAACTTTCGCAGCATCCTACATGGAGGGATTACTATTTTTAGGCATAGCGGTGGTTATCGGTTTTCCGATAATTCTACTGGTAATGTTATCAGGCATCAGAAGCAGACAGCTTCAAGACAGGGAAACATTACTTAAACGCATAGATAAGTTAGAAGAAACCCTGTACCGTAACGGCTTAAAAGGCCAACCCGAAGTGCCGCCTGAAAAACCTACCCCTGTAGATAAACCGGTTGTACCTCCGGTTGTTCAGCGAGATGTGGTTCCGCCTCCGGTAGTTGTTACCCCGCCGCCTGTTATCCCTCCCACACCTGATGTAATTGAAACTCCAAAGGCGGTTGAAGAACCTCCCATAATAGAGACTGTTAAACCTGTAACACCAAATATTCCTCCTTTCGAAACCCCGAAAGAAGAAAAAGCACCCAAAGAGGCTAAAGACTTTGAACGCTTTATTGGCGAGAATCTTGCGGGTAAAATAGGTATTGCCATATTAGTATTGGGCATAGGCTATTTTGTAAAATACGCCATCGACCGCGAAATGATAAACGAGGCAGGCCGTGTAGCCCTTGGCCTTATCAGTGGGTGCATATTACTGGCCATTGCTCACCGCCAACGCAACAGCTACCGCACTTTTAGTTCGTTGTTGGTATCAGGGGGTATCGCCACGTTTTATTTCACCATTACCATTGCCTTCCAACAATACCAAATGTTCGGGCAAACCCTTGCCTTTATCATCATGGTAGTGATTACCGCATTTAGTGTGCTGCTCTCCGTGTTGTACGACCGCAAAGAATTGGCAGCTATATCACTGCTGGGCGGTTTAGGTGCGCCCTTTATGGTGAGCACCGGACAGGGCAATCACATAGTATTATTTAGTTACCTACTCATACTCAATACAGGTATGCTTGTGTTGGCCGGCCTCCGCAGGTGGAATATCATCAATGCCTTATCTTTTATTGGCACTGTGCTTATTTATGCAGCGTGGCTGCTCAACGAAATCTATTATACCACTGCCCCCCATTACGGAGACGCTTTGCTGTTTGCATCCCTGTTCTATGTTGTGTTCTTTGTGATGAATGCTTTACCTCAATTCAGGAGAAACGAGGTGTTTACCCGCTTCCAAACATTTATACTGCTGTTTAACTCGTTTTTGTTCTTTGCCGCAGGCATGGGCATTTTAAAGCATTGGGGGCAAACAGAGTATCAAGGCATTTTCACCGCATTATTGGCAGTTTTCAACTTTGTTCCCGCACTTATATTTTACCGTAGAGAGCGAGCAAACAGTAAGCTGGCCTTATACTTGTTTGGTTTGGTGCTTGTATTTGTAAGCTTAGTAGCACCAGTACAATTAAAAGGCAATTATATCACCTTGTTTTGGGCGGCCGAAGCTGCCATGTTGCTTTGGTTTTCACGTCCGGCACAAATGCCGTTGGCTAAAACCGCTTCGTTGCTGCTAGTGGGTTTAATGATGGTAAGCGTGGTTATTGATTGGTTTAAGTTTTACGGATTTGGGGCAGCCTATCTTCCCGTACTTACCAATAAAGTATTCATTACCTGCTTGGCTTGTTTCGCCTCACTAGCCCTTAGCAGGCGTTTGTTACGAAGCCATGAACATCCGTACAGCTTTGGACTTATACATATTGATAACCAAAGTGCAGGAATTTTATTTGATATCCTGATGGCTGTAATAGCCTTCGGCACGCTGAATTTTGAAGGATTGTACCAAATGAACCGTTTAGAGGTGGATAGCACCACCCGCCAAATAGTGCTGATGGCCATTAATTATCTGTGGGTGTTAGCATTGATGCTGATTGTGATTTTCCGACGCAGCTTTGCATACGGCAAAGTAGTGATGCTGCTCGGTGTAGCAGCCCTGTTTATAAACTGTTTAGTTCAGGGAGTGTATTACCAGCTATTCAAAGCAATCATCTACGACGGTGCGGATATACAACCCGGCTTTGCTTTACACTACATCAACTTTTTTGCGTTGGCAGGTATTATCATCACCTTGTTTGTATTGCAAGCCAAACAAAAGAGCGGCACCAATACATTATGGCTGTGGGCGGCAACCTTTTTCGGGGTATTTATCGTCAGTGCCGAAGTAACCCTGCACGGTCTTGCATTGCACACCGATAGTATTGCGCGGCTTTCTACCCAAGGCCACGAGGCGGGATTGGCTGAATACGGAAGTATCGTAAGGCAATCTATCAAAGCAGGCTATCCGGTGTTGTGGGGCATTTGCTCTTTTGCCTTAATGTGGCTGGGTATGCGCAATAAAAACCAAACCTTGCGTATTATTTCTCTTACACTGTTTACCCTTACCCTCGCTAAGTTATTTATTTATGATATCAGCGGAGTATCTGACGGCGGGCGGATACTTGCCTTTATTATACTAGGCATACTGTTGCTGGTAATTTCTTTCATGTATCAAAAAATCAAAAAAATTATCCTGAGCGATGAAAAAACGGATAGTTAACCTGCTGCTTATTGTTTTGGTAAGTTTTGGAGCACGCGCGCAAAACTTTACCCACCACTTGCCGCTTCCCAAGGTTGACAGTACAGGGTATTACAACGTGTATTTACCGCTTGAATTGTTTGCTGTATGTAACTCCAATTATAGTGATATCCGTATATATCCCGTAGGCAGTAAAGAGCAAGTCCCCTATATGGTGCAGTTGAGTACCGATACTTACTTAAAAAAAGTACCCGTGTCTCACCCTGTTACGCATACTGTTGTTGAAGAAAACGCCCGCTACACAGAGATTGAAGTCCCTGTATTCCAAAAATACGATGACGGTCAACTTGCCTTTTATACCACCGAAAAATGGACGAACAACCCGAACATAAAAATAATAGTAGGAAATGAAAATGGGGTGTATCAAGAAGTAAGGGTTGATACATTACCGAAAGGAGAAGGGTTTTATATTGAACATCATTTGATTTATGGCAAACGCTCTCTGAAATTTAGAATTGAAGGCCCTGTTGCCAAACGACCTGCTATTAAAACCTTGGCGAATTACAGTTTAGAAAACGACCCGACTGCCTTTCACCTGATAGAAGCCAAATGGAAAACCTCCGAAGGAGAAAACTCTCACAGCAGTATTGTGGAGGCTACTTTGCCCCATTCGGCACCGCTATCAATGGTAAAGTTTGAGTTTACCAATCCGTTGCCGTTTCAACGGGACTGCTCACTTACTTTAATCAACGGAAACAAGCAAGGCAGTATATTTAATAAAACGTCTGATAGGGTGTATCATGTAAATATCGGCAGCAACCCTGTTTTAATTGAGACAGATAACCATTTTACAAATGCGTTTAGCCTGCTGATAAACAATAATGACGATGCTCCTTTGCAAATAAAAAGTATAACAGCATTGGCACCTAAACTGTTTGTAACGCTTCGCTTAGAAGCAGGTATGAATTATGAATTGAGGTGCGGAGACCCTGATTTGAAAAAACCGAAATACGATATTGAGTATAATTCAGATGTGAGGACAGTGGGTACACTTACCATAAACACCCCGCCCGAAGCCATAGTAGAAAGTAGTGCTGAGAAAACCCGAAAAAACCTGTTGTTATGGGGAGCGTTGGGTTTGTGTATTATAGTAATGGGCGGTATGGCCTTTAGTATGATAAAAAAGGCGTAGGCTTACCGTATTTCAAACGCTGAAAAATGCTGTACGTCTCCCTGTTCCCACTTCACCTCTTTTACCGATGAAAGCGGTGAGCCCACATAGCACCATGCGATAAACCGGTCAAGTATCGGTTGTTCAGCTTCCGCCTCGGCATACACACTTCCATCGGGTAGGTTTTTCACAAACCCTTTAATGCCCAACTTAATTGCTTGTGTTTGGGTGTATTTCCTAAACCAAACCCCTTGCACCCGTCCGCTGATAGTAATATTAATATGCTCCATTGTCGCAAAGCTATTGTAAGAATATTAATTGCCGAATTTGGTTCAGCATCTCATGACCATTCACATGATTTCCCTATGCGATCCCGAACCGAGTTCGGGATGACGGTGGTTTTCCTCCTCCTACATCCTCCTCCAAAGGAGGACATTGGGGTGTTGGCCTGCCTCATTGATTTTTCGAGTATCAAATTTCGTTCGTCGTTCAATGTCCCCCGCTTGCGGGGGTAGGGGGTGGAAATGCTGCGCTGATAGTCATGCCGAACTTGTTTCGGCATCTCATTACCATTTATGTGATTTACCCATGCGATCCCGAACCGAGTTCGGGAGGACTGCTTAAAATCTTACGCTGATACCCGTCATAAAGTGGCGTTGTGCCATAAACCTTGATGGGTCGTAAGGCGGTGTGCCGCTTGAGCGAGAGTCGCGAGGGTCGGGGTAGTTAGGGTCACGCCATTCGCTGGGAACAGGGTCTCCGCTTTGGTAAGCGCGACCTGTTACAGGGTTTACACGTGCCGTATTTTTTAGGTTAAGAATGTTCGTAATCTCAATCGTCCATGAAATCTGCACATTTTTCACCGTCCACCATTTGCGGAAGTTGAAATCGAGCCACCAAACCGATTTACCGATTTTTGAATAGCGAGAATTTGGGTTTTGGTCTTGGATATAAACAGGACGACCGGTTGCAGGCTCGTCACCTTGATATACGTAAGGAGTATAACGGATGCCCGAACGCCAAACACCTTCAAGATAAAAACTCATTTTATTCAGCCATTTGTAGCCCCAATAACCGCCCTTTTGGTTCAAAATAAACACGTGGTTCATTTTTACATCCCAAGGACTGCTCCAAGGCATATAAAACTCGCGGGTGTCTTCGCGGTTTCCTTCGCCCAAAATTTCTTTTAACGATGTTGACGCCGATGAACTTTGTCCTGTAGCCACCATATAACCCACTGAAAACTGGCCTTGGTACCATTTGCCTACACGTTTAAGGTAACTCACCTCAACGCCGCGTATGCGGGCATAATCGCTGTTGATACGCATAGAACGCGATACTTCCCTGCCTGAAACATCTTTAACCAAAATGCGGGTAGTAGTAATAAAATCATAGTTATCACGCCAGTAGGCCGATGTTGTTAGTACATCGTTGTTGCTAAGTTCTGATTTCAAACCCAACTCGTATTGTATGCTCACTTCGGGGTTAAGACTTGGATTACCCAAACGCGCTACAGTTGAACGGTCGCTGTAATAGGGGTCTAAGCCTGTATAAACATAAGAGGGGTGAGGTAAGATAGTGCTGTGTCCGTAGTTAAAAAACAGCATTTGCTTAGTGGTAATAGGGAACGACGCCGATACTTTGGGCAAAAAGCGGAATTTGAAACGACGCCCCATTATTGATGTTGAGTTATTGATATAGTCTTGTCTTATTTCTTCGCGTATTTGGGCGCGTGGGTCGTTAATGGCATCATCTACATATTTACCGGGCATCCAGTATTCAAGGCGAGCACCTACTTCGGCTACCAAGCCTTTATAACGTACTCGGTCGGTAACAAATATACCGCCGCGAGAAGGTTTCACTCGCCAAGCTTCGCTGTATTCACCCAAACGGTACGATTGGGTAAAACCACCACCCGCTACTTGTATAGGCGCACCCACCCAAGGACGGCCAATGTCAATCCATTGCAAGTCTTGCAATTTCACTTCCGCACCAAACGAAAGTCGGTTCAGTGAGTTGTCTTGCGCGTTTTGGGTGAATAAATTACCCACTGCCTTCAAGGTATATTCTTCAATAAAGTGGTCGTGCCAAAGTGTAGCAATACCTCCGTTGTTATACGTTCCGGGGGCTGGGTTCACAAACACTACGCTATCTCCGGGGTTAAATACAGAAACAGGGTAGGTAACAATAGAACGGGGGTCGAACTCGCTATCTACATTATCAGGTCTCCAATCACGGCCGTTTGCATCGGCACGCAAGCGAGCAAAGAAGCGTGAAGCAGTTAGTTCGTAATTAAACCTTTTCCGAAGCAAGTGTTTAAAATTCAAGATAGTCAGGTTGGCGTCGTGCGTGTAGGTATTCGCATTATCCATTTGGTCTTGAAACATGTATTGATAACCGGGCGAAAAGGGGATGTCGTTGCCCGTAATACGCAGCATATTTTCGTCTTGGTTCACCGTGATGGTTTTGTTATAGGTGAAGCTAAGGCGTTTAGTGCTGTCGATATCATAGTTTAATTTCAAAAGACCGCTCCAACGGTTATCCAAAAACGGGGTAACCATTGTGTTGGGGTATAGTGATGAAACTACTTGATTGGGTGGATTCTTTGTAAATTGGTCGGTAAAAAAGTTTCTGAATGCTATAAAATAGCGCAGTTTTTTAGGATTTTTTGGGAACAACAAACCCGCAGGGCCACCAATGGTAAACTCGGTAACTTGTGAGTTCCATGATGCCTGCCAGTCTTTGTTAAACCCAAAATTATCACGTTTGTGGGTGATTGAAATCTCTAAGCTATCGCCGCCTGAACGGGTTTTGGCGTTTACTACGCCCGATGTAGCATCGCCCACATCAGCAGTAGCACCCCCTGTATTTATATCTACCTCGCTGATAGAGTTTGAACCCATATCGATACCAAACCCTGTACCCGCCAAAGGGTCACGGGCTGATACGCCGTCAATCAAAAAGCCGGTTTCATACGTCCGTCCTCCGCGAATAAAAACCCCCGCAGGTGTGTTTACTACACCCGGCTGCGTATTTATAATAGCCTGTAGTTGGCGCACAGGGGCTTCCTTTATTTGGTCTTGCCCAACAATATTAGTAGTTCGGGGCACTTCAGCATCCACCAGTGGTTTTTCGCCCACTACTTCTACCTCGCCCACATCTACTGTCATTTCAGTCAGCTCGGCGTTCTTTTCAGTAGCCTTGTCGGCATCTACCTTCACGTTGGTTATCAACTGACTTTGGTAGCCCACCACCCTTACTTCAAGCGTGTAGGTTCCGGCCTTCAGGTTTTTTATCTCGTAATACCCGTCCAAATCCGTAGCAGCACCAACAGAGGTTCCACGTATGATTACTGTGGCTCCTATTAGCCCCTCTTTGGTTTTTTTATCGGTTATGCGGCCTTTGATGCTGCCTGTTTGCGCCCACAAAGAGAACGAAACCAGCATCACTAGGCAGCTAAGTATGGTTTTAAGCAAATTAGCCATAATTAATGGCTTCAAAAATACGGTGTTGCTCTCAATGTATCTATTAATTGTGGGTTAAATAACTCATATAAGATTTTGGCTATCTTACACAAGAGTGTATATACCTAATATAAAAAACAGGTATTAATGCCCAATTATTTATTATTAGGGTTTATTTTTTGTTAACGCTTGCTTTTGAGGGAAAAAATTGGGTAAACTTGTATTGTACTATCACTTGTTATGTTTTTATTTCACACACATTGTGCTCTGCTTGGCGCATTTATTTTTTTATTATACCGAAAAAATTAATGCACATTACTGAAGCGAATAAAGAGGAAAAGCAGGGGGTATTGTTTGTAAAGCATATAAGTAATTGTTAAAGAAACCCCAATTACACATTATCAATTTCATAAAAAATTAAACCCATTACAACTATGGCAATTGACACCACCCCATCAACGGTAGCCACCAATGCATTGCAGGCTATCCCTTTTTCCTCACTCATCGGCGGCCCTTTGCAGGCTGCTATTCAGGCACAATCACAAGCAGCTATCACTACTTGGGAATTTATTAACAACGTTGGTTTAACGGGTCCCGAAGGCGACCGTAAGGCCATCAGTGTTGTATTTCAGTACCAAAAGGGCGGCCAAATGGTTAACCTTATTGTGCCCTTGCTGGCTATTGTGCCCATTCCTTACATTTCGATTGATGCAATGACTATTGACTTTACGGCCAATATTTCGGCGTCTTCTTCGAGCGTAGTTGAAAATACCGAAAGTACTGCAACCAGCGGCGAAGCGAGTGCTAAAGCCAGAGTAGGCTGGGGGCCGTTTTCAGTAGAAGCTAATTTTAAAGCCAACTACTCAAGTAAAAAAGATTCAAAGGCTACGCAAGAATCAAAATATTCGGTTGAATACACCATGAACATTCACGTGGGTGCCAGCCAATCGGCCATGCCTGCGGGTTTAGCCTCAGTACTAAACATACTCAACTCAAGCATTAACGAAGCTCCTACCAACGGTGTAATGGAACCATCGCCGTTTATAGTACTGCTTAAAAACGACACCACGAGCACAGCCGATGTAACGTTGCAACTAAAAGACAGCATGGGCTTAGTAGTACCGGGCGTTACCGTAGCTCCTGTAACGGCAACAACTTCATTTGGCACGGGTGGTGTAATTACCGTTAATCCTGCAAATGCAGTAACCAGCGCCAATGGTTTTGCAGCCTTTACATTAAGCGTAACCACCGCTGCTACTGATTTGGCAAATGGCGTAACTGTATTAATACCGTTTACTGCTACTGATGTGCCCAACCCTGTAACAGGCGGCAAAGACACTGTAAACTCTACTTTCTCAGTTACAATATCGCCCGCATAAACTAACCACTACCAATTATATAAGGGTGCTGCCGTAAGGCGGCACCCTCTTTTCAAATAATACCAATAGTCAAATGGCAATAAAGCAAACCCCTTCGCTAACCCTTGAGCAAATATTAGAAGCAGTGCTTGTTGATGTTGCCCAGGCGCAAGATGCTTCGAACAAATACTCGGCAGAGGTGCTGGCACCTGAGTATAAAGACGACACCTTGCTGAAGGAGTTTCCTGTGCCAAACGCGCTTTTATCCGAATTGGAATTAACGCTTAAAATGGCGGTTGACAACACTTATACGGATGATGGCGAAGACGGAACGGGGACTAAAACCCCGCAATACAATGCTAAAGTACTTTTGCCTTATGTGCTGCCGATTGTTGACCGTATCAAAGAAATTTTCTCGTCGTTTTTTAATGCGGCGGCCAACCTCACCGAACCTGAGGTAACGGGTAAGCTGAACACCATACAGCGAAACTTAATGAGTGAACATTTCACCAAGTTTCTTACCCAAAAAATATTGAAATGCCTGCTTGACAATGAAAAGGTGTTGTTGAACAATTTGGCGTTTGATGCCAAAACAGCCCTGCAAAAGGTAATGAATGTGATTGAGCAGGAAATTTATAACCAAGAGCAGCTTGATTTTATTTTCGGGCAGGAGAAGAGTGCGCGGAAAAGACTTGACGGGTTGTTGCGTAACCCAATATACAGCATACTGGTGAAAGTTTCGGTACCTGTTGAGGTTGCCGGACTGAAACACCAAAGGCCCGGTATGCGGATGTTTGTAAGCGCAGGTGAGTTGGAGGATATAGGCTCTGATGTTATAAGTTCATTGAAAATTAAGGTGGAAATAAGGAATTACAAATGGGCTACCGACCCTAATAATCCTGAGTATACCATATTATTACCCTCTACTTCTTAATGCCTATGGCCTCAAACGAAGTTATTACCAATCAGATATCCGACCTGCAATACCTTATTGCTGCGCCGATGGTTGCTACCGTTAAGGCAGACATATATGCTGCCCAAGCATTTGTTGAGTTTATTGAGGAGTACGGATTTGAAGAAAAACTGGCCAGCAAAACTTCCGATTTAGGCGGCGGTGACGATGCTAACTCGCATTTGGGAAAGCTAAAGATGATTACCTTTTGGTACTCGTACAAGCAAGTGGCAATTGTGGATGGCGAAGAAACAACCATCGAAAGGATGGTGTCTGTAACGCTTCCCAAGCTATCATTGATACCGATGCCCATTTTGCAGGTGAGCGATGCCAAATACAATTTTGATATCCGCATAACCGGCGTTTATGATTCAACGGCTGTGACAGATACGGATGGTGATTTGATGCGTGCTGCCGTAACAGGTAAAAAGAATAAAATGGTTATTCCTACTGTAAAGGCTACCTACACCCCGTTGGTTTCTGAAACCAACGTAAACACACTGGCGCCAAGCTTAATTGCCAATATGCGATTAACCGTTAATATGAGGCAGGCCGATGTGCCTGCCGGTATAAGTAATTTATTGAATGTTGTGACGGATAGCAGCAATAGCACAACAAAGTTGATTGAACCCGACCCAACCCCCGACCCAAACAATTGTAAAAAATAATGGATACTAACAAACCTTCGCAAGAACACAAACCCGGCCTGGCCTGCCCTGAGTGTGGTTTTTTTATAAATATGAGTATTGAGGATATTTTGTACCGCACAGGCATACAATGCGCCAGTTGCGGTCTGCAATTAACAATGAACCGTAACATGTCTAACGAGGCTTTGCAAGCGTTGCAAAATTTAGATACAGCTATTAAAAACGTAAACCACCTGAAGCAGAAGTATAAGTAGCGGGCTATTTTACCACAAGCTCCTCTATCACTTGCTCGCCCACCGCATCATTCAGCCGTTTGATAATTTCGGTACGGGCAAATACCAATTCGTTTTTAATAACCGATGAGCTAAGGTAAACATACAGCTTTCCCCTTCTCACATACAACTTTTCAGTTTTTTGTGAAATCATGGGGCCTACAGCATTTGCCCACTCGTTTATTATACGCACCTCGTTGATTTTTGCTTTAAGCTGGTAAGCTTCAAGCATACTTTCAATCACAGCTTTCAAAGGTTTTTCATTTGTGCCCATAATAGTTAATAGGTTGCTTGCGCCGTTTGTGGTGCAGATAATTCAAAATAATTCGGGCTGATGCCCATTGCCTCAAAAACATCTCGCACCCTTTGCGGGTGGGTATCTGTAATAAACAATTGTCCAAACCCTTCGCCGGCTACCATTTGCATCAATTGTGCAGCGCGGGTAGCATCAAGTTTCTCAAAAATATCATCCAACAACAGCAAAGGCAGTTTGCCCGTAGTGTTTTTTAAATAATCGTATTGCGCCAGTTTCAGGGCAATTACAAACGATTTGGTTTGCCCCTGTGATGCATACCTTTTCACAGGTTCACCATCCAGCGTAAACTTCAAATCGTCTTTGTGCGGCCCGGCAGTGGTGCGCTCCAACGCTAAATCGCGGCGCAGATTGCCTTCCATCAAATCTAAAAAATTACCCTCGTGCATAGGGCTTTCGTACTCAATGCCCGCTTTCTCGGCTCCGCCGCTAATTAGCGTATATTTTTGGGCAAACAAGGGCAAAAACTCCTCAAAAAACGCTATCCGCTTTTTGTACACCAACTCTGCATAAGGAGCCAATTGCCTATTATAAGTGTCCAGCAATAGCGCATCAAACGTATTGCGCTCGGCAAATAGTTTTAATTGGCGGTTTCGTTGGTCAAGCAAACGGTTATACTGTTGCAAAGCATCCAAATACGCAGCATCGGTTTGCACCAACAGGGTGTCCGTAAACCGTCTCCGTTCCTCGCTGCTTTCATACACCAACTGTATATCAAACGGAGTTATGATTATTAGTGGAACTGTCCCCACGTGTTGCGCCAGCCGTTCATACTCAATTCCGTCTTTCTTTAAGCTTTTTCGGGTATTGCGTTTTAGCCCTAATTGCACACTAAACGGCTTGCCATCCAGCTCATAATTTCCGGCACACAAAAAGAAACTTTCCTGCTGGCGGATGCTCTGGCTATCGCTGCTGTTAAAATAACTTTTACAAAGCGACAGGTAATAAATGGCATCCAAAATATTGGTTTTGCCCGCGCCGTTAGGCCCCGTAATGCAATTAATACGGTCAAAATCAAGCACCAACTCTTCGTGGTTCTTAAAATTTAACAGTTGCAGGCGGCGCAGTAACATAACGTGCAAAGTTCGGGCATTTACATTGTTAAAAAGCAATTTGTTGATAACAGGCTGCGGTGTTTCGTATTCTCAAACAAAATCACTATTTTTACTTATTGCAGATGAGCGGTAATGAAATAAGGAAAGTTGATATAAGCCATTTTGTGGCTGCTGAAAATAACGGCACCTTGGCGGGTGATGAGTTTTTTGTTACCGATGATATCTATCCTTATTTACGCGAAACCCCCGGCAGACTTGAGTTTTATGCTATTGCCCTGTGCCTCGAAGGGCAATATACCAGCACTATTAATCTTCACGAATATACCTTAACCAAAAACTGTTTTGCGGTGTTTAAGCCCCACCAAATTGCCCACATGTTGGAGATTAAGGATTACAAAGGGGTGCTGATAGTGTTTAACCGCAGTTTCTTTAGTACGCTACCCGATAGCCGTATTTTAGAAACGTTTGATTTTTTTGATGACAGTGCTTTTCCGGTGGTGCAGTTTGACGAGGCAGATGCCAACTTGCTGATGGAATATTTTGGTTTATTGCGTCAGCGGGCAGCCCAAACAGAGAATGTGCACCGCAGCGAAATAAGCCGCCATATACTTATGGCATTGCTGTACGAGATTAATGCCATATACCGCCAAAAGTATGCGGTGCTTACTAAAACATTGTCACGTAAAGAGGAGCTTGCAAGGCGTTTCCATGATTTATTGATGCAGCATTTTAAAGAGCAACGCAGTGTGCAGTTTTATGCGGATGCCTTATCCATTACGCCGAAATACCTTAGCGAACTGTTGAAAGAAGTAGAAGGGAAAAATGCCAGCGAACTGATTGATGACGCTGTGATACTGGAGGCTAAAGTGATGCTGAAAAGCACACAAAATACAGTTGCACAAGTGGCCTACGGTCTCCATTTTTCTGATGCGGCGGCATTTAACAAGTTTTTCAAAAAGCAGACGGCGGTTTCACCCTCTAAGTACAGAGAGGCGTAAGACAAAACCGAAATTTTGACAATAACTACCGTAATGTGGACAATACCACCCCTTGATTGATGTTGTAACTTTGTATTGCTATAAGGTAGGATTTTTTATTGCCTACAACACACAAGGAGTTCTAAAAAAAACGGTGTAGTGATGCTCTTACAAAACAAAGTGGCTATAGTTACCGGAGCCGGTTCCGGAATTGGGCGTGAGGTAGCATATAAGTATGCAGCCGAAGGTGCCTCTGTTGTGGTATCAGATATTAACGAAGCCGGAGGTAACGAAACCGTTACTGCCATACTAGACAAAGGCGGCAAAGCAGCTTTTTTTAAGGCCGATACAAGCAGTGCAGCTGATAACGAAGCCTTAGTAAATTTCACCATTAAAACATTCGGGGCACTTCATATAGCTTGCAACAATGCGGGCATTGGCGGTCCATCAGCCCCCACCGGCGAGTATCCGCTTGACGGGTGGCAAAAAGTAATAAATGTAAATCTTAACGGCGTGTTTTACGGTATGCGCTACCAGCTCCCGGCTATGATAAAGGCAGGAGAGGGTGCTATTGTAAACATCGCTTCAATATTAGGGCAAGTAGGTTTTGCAGGCAGCAGCGCCTACGTAGCTGCCAAACACGCAGTGGTTGGTTTATCTAAAAATGCTGCTCTGGAGTATTCATCACAAAACATAAGGGTTAACGCAGTTGGCCCCGGTTTTATAGTTACCCCATTACTTGAGAATAATCTTACTGAAGATGTGATGAACTTTTTAGTAGGTAAACACCCTATAGGCAGGCTTGGCCGGTCTGAAGAGGTGGCAGAGCTTGTTCTATGGTTAAGCTCTCCCAAAGCATCGTTTGTTTCGGGATCTTATTATGCTGTAGACGGCGGTTATTTAGCACAGTAGTTTTCATAGTTTTATTATAGTTGTTTTGTTAAGGCCCCGGGAGGGGCCTTTTTTATGTTTAAGTATATGGGTGAACGTTATATTTATTTTGTTTCCGCCATTGCCCCTTGTTTTTTCGCCATTCACATAATATCCTTGCCGCTCGTAAAAAGTAAAGCGGTTTTTGAAACCGTGAAATATACTTTTGCTTCCTATTATGCCTTTTATGCCAACAGCCGTTACAGAGGAGATAAGGGTGTCGGTAGTTACAGATTACCAGCCTGATTTCTCTAACCCCGAAAGGGGAGAGTACTTTTTTGCCTATCACGTGCAAATTGTGAATCAAAGCGACTATACCGTTCAGTTACTTCGCCGCCACTGGCATATTTATGACAGTAATGGTGAATACCGTGAAGTAGAGGGTGAAGGTGTGGTTGGCTTGCAACCTACATTGGCCAGCGGTGATAATTATGCTTATTCATCAGGATGTAACCTGCATACCGATATGGGTAAAATGAGCGGCACTTATGAGTTTGTGCGCCACGCCGATGGCAAACTTTTTACTGTAACTATCCCCGAATTTAAGATGGTGCTTCCGCACAGGCTTAATTAACAGCCGCAGTCTTTCATTTTGTGTACTCTGCCTTTTTTATCAGTTATCTGACTTAGCTTTCCGTTTTTATACAAGCGTTCCCACTTAAACTCGCCGTTTTTATACTTGGTCATTTTAAGTATCACACCCTCTGCATCGTATTCTTTCCATTTTCCATGCTTTAAGCCGTTTCGGTAGCTTCCTTTTTCCTTTACCTGTCCGTTTTCGTGGTAAGTAACCACCGCACTGTCATTGGCACTTTGCACAGGCGATGCAGTAAGCTCGCCTGCTAAAAAAACAAAACAGAATAGCACAAGTGCACGAATAACGTATTGCATTATTGCAAAGCTATTATTTTAGTAAGAAAGCTCTATTCAATACCCATAATATTGTTTAAAGTCAGGGTATCAATTTTATGAATAGCGGGAGGGTTTCCGCTATTGCCGTAGCTACCCTGAAGTCCGTTATTTCCTCTGTAACCTCTATTCGTCCCAAACAATAAGGCAAGAAAACTGCTGTTAAGATTACTTCCTCCCCTTCCTGAGCGACCTCCATCGCCTCCGTTTCCACCTGCACCCCCTCCATTGTCAATTTGTACGCAATGCAAATGTTTCAAAGCCTCTTCATCACCAAAAATCATAACCATGCCGCCATTACCTCCATTGCCGCCCAGTCCCCCATCACCTCCGTTACCTCCCTGTCCGGCACTAAGTTCTTTGGTTTCATCAGCACCACACGCACCACTCCCCCCA